>NZ_JAVCVL010000069.1:0-12218 GCF_032917815.1 Clavibacter sp. MX14-G9D
TCGCCGTCGCCGAGCTCGACGCCGAGCGCGGCCGCCTCGCGGCCCTGCGGGACCGGCTCCTCCGCACCGTGCTCCGCGACGTCCCCGGCGCCGTGCTGCGCGGCGACCCGGACCCCGCGGGCCGGCTCCCCGGCAACGCGCACCTCACCTTCGCCGGGTGCCAGGGCGACTCGCTCCTCCTTCTCCTCGACATGGCGGGCGTCTCCGTGTCGACCGGATCCGCGTGCCAGGCCGGCGTCCCCGAGGTCTCGCACGTCCTCCTCGGCATGGGCGTCCCCGAGGACGAGGCGCGCGGCGCCCTCCGCCTCACGCTCGGCCGGACGACCACGGACGCCGACGTGGACGCGGTCCTCGCCGCCCTGCCGGACGCGGTGGCGCGGGCCTCCCGGGCGGGGCTCGCGGGACGCGCGGCGCGTAGGCTCCGAGGGTGAAGATCCTCGCAGCGATGAGTGGCGGAGTGGACTCCGCCGTGGCCGCCGCCCGGGCCGTGGAGGCCGGGCACGACGTGACGGGCGTCCACCTGGCGCTCAGCCGCATGCCGGGCACGCTCCGCACCGGGTCCCGCGGCTGCTGCACCATCGAGGACTCGATGGACGCGCGGCGCACGGCCGACCTCCTCGGCATCCCGTTCTACGTGTGGGACTTCTCCGAGCGGTTCGCGGCCGACGTCGTCGACGACTTCGTGGCCGAGTACCAGGCCGGGCGCACCCCGAACCCCTGCATGCGCTGCAACGAGCGGATCAAGTTCGCCGCGCTCCTCGAGAAGGCCCTCGACCTCGGCTTCGACGCGGTCTGCACGGGGCACTACGCGGACGTCCTCGAGGGACCGGACGGGCAGCCCGAGCTGCACCGCGCCGCCGCGTGGGCGAAGGACCAGTCGTACGTGCTCGGCGTGCTCACGGCGGAGCAGATCGCGCACTCCTACTTCCCGCTCGGGTCGACGCCCTCCAAGGCCGAGGTGCGCGCCGAGGCGGCGGCCCGCGGCATCCAGGTGGCGCAGAAGCCCGACAGCCACGACATCTGCTTCATCCCCGACGGCGACACGCGCGGCTGGCTGGCCGACCGCGTGGGCGCCGAGCCCGGCGACATCCTCGACGGCGCGGGCGACGTGATCGGCGCCCACGCGGGCGCCGCCGCGTTCACGGTGGGCCAGCGCAAGGGCCTCGCGATCGGCACCCCCGCCGCGGACGGGCGGCCGCGCTTCGTGCTGGAGATCCGCCCGAAGGACAACACGGTGGTCGTCGGCCCGCAGGAGGCGCTGGCGATCCGGGAGATCGCCGGCTCGTCCTTCACCTGGGCCGGCACCCCGCCGACGCGGCCGGACCAGCCCTTCGACTGCGACGTGCAGATCCGCGCCCACGCCGACCCGGTCCCCGCGCGGGCCCGGGTGTCGGGGGTCGACGGCACCCTGGAGCTCGTGATCACCCCTCGCGAGCACCTCCACGGCGTCGCCCCCGGGCAGACCGCCGTCCTCTACGCCGGCACGCGTGTGCTCGGCCAGGTCACCATCGACCGCACCGTGAGCGCCGTCGCGGACGCGCGTCCACCCGTGCGCGACGCCGCCCTCGTCGGCGCGGCAGCAGGGGAGTAGCCGCGACATGAGCGACGCCACGCCCGCATCCGAAGCGGTGCCCGCCACCACCCCCGACGGTCTCCGGGCCGCGTCCGAGCGGGTCGACGCGCTCCGCGCCGAGATCGAGCGCCACCGCGACGAGTACTACGGCCAGACGGGCAGCGTCGTCTCCGACGGCGACTACGACGCGCTCGTGCACGAGCTCGAGGCCCTCGAGGAGGCGCATCCCGAGCTCCGCAGCCAGGACAGCCCCACCCAGACCGTGGGCGGCCGGGCGGAGACGACGCTCTTCGCTCCCGTCACGCACGCCGAGCGCATGCTCAGCCTCGACAACGTCTTCAGCGAGGAGGAGCTCGCCGAGTGGGCCGCCAAGGTCGTGCGCGACGCCGGCAGCGGCCGCGTGCGCTGGCTGAGCGAGCTGAAGATCGACGGACTGGCCATCAACCTGCGCTACGAGCACGGCGTGCTCGTCACGGCCGCGACGCGCGGCGACGGCGTCGTCGGCGAGGACGTCACGCGCAACGTGCTCACCATGGGCACCGTCCCCGAGCGCCTCGCCGGCACCGGGCACCCGCCGCTCGTGGAGGTGCGGGGCGAGATCTTCTTCCCCGTCGCCGAGTTCGACGAGCTGAACGCCCGGCAGCTGGCGGTGGGCGAGCGCGTGTTCGCCAACCCGCGCAACGCCGCCGCGGGGAGCCTCCGGCAGAAGGAGGACGGGAAGACCCCCGCCCGCCTGGAGCTCATGCACGCGCGCATCCGCCGGCTCCGCATGCTCGTGCACGGCATCGGCGCGTGGCCCGTCCGCGAGCTCGAGGCCGACGCCGGCGTGTCCGCGCAGTCCGAGGTCTACGGCCTCCTCGCCGGATGGGGGCTGCCCATCTCGACCCACTTCCGCGTGTTCGACGACATCGAGGACGTCACGGCGTTCGTCCGGCGCCACGGCGCGCACCGCGCCGAGGTCGAGCACCAGATCGACGGCATCGTCATCAAGGTCGACGACCTGGGCCTGCACGAGGAGCTCGGCGCCACGAGCCGCGCCCCCCGCTGGGCGACCGCGTACAAGTACCCGCCCGAGGAGGTCACCACGACGCTCCTCGACATCGTGGTGAGCGTGGGCCGCACGGGCCGCGCCACGCCGTTCGCGGTCATGGAGAAGGTCGAGGTGGCCGGATCCGAGGTGCGCCAGGCCACGCTGCACAACCAGCAGGTCGTGAAGGCGAAGGGCGTGCTCATCGGCGACACGGTCGTGCTCCGGAAGGCCGGCGACGTCATCCCCGAGGTGCTCGGCCCGGTCGTCGAGCTGCGCACGGGCGCGGAGCGCGAGTTCGTCATGCCGACGCTGTGCCCGGAGTGCGGGACGCCCCTGAAGCCCGCCAAGGAGGGCGACATCGACCTCCGCTGCCCGAATGCGCGCAGCTGCCCCGCGCAGGTGCGGGGCCGCGTCGAGCACGTCGCCTCGCGCGGCGGGCTCGACATCGAGGGCCTCGGCGAGGTCGCCGCGGCCGCGCTCACGCAGCCGCTCGAGCCCGAGGTGCCGCCGCTGGAGACCGAGGCGGGCCTGTTCGAGCTCACCATGGCCGACCTCGTGCCCATCACCGTGGTCGTCCGCGACGCCGAGACCGGCATGGTCAAGGTCGACGAGCAGACGGGCGAGGCCAAGCGCGTCACGCCGTTCCGCCGCAAGCGGGTGCCGAAGCGCGACGGCGCGTTCGACCCGGCCGAGCCGTGGGGCGACGAGGCCTCCGTCCCGTCCAAGTCCGCCGAGGTGCTGCTCGAGAACCTCGAGAAGGCCAAGACGCAGGACCTCTGGCGCATCCTCGTGTCCCTCAGCATCCGCCACGTGGGGCCGGTGGCCGCCCGCGCCCTCGCCGGGTGGTTCGGCTCGCTCGACGCGATCCGGGCGGCGAGCCGCGAGGAGCTCGCCGCCGTCGACGGCGTGGGCGGCATCATCGCCGACGCCCTCCTCGACTGGTTCGAGGTGGACTGGCACCGGGAGATCGTGGAGCGGTGGGAGCGCGCGGGCGTCGTCACCGCCGTCCCCGGCCACCCGGGTCCGGGTGCCGCGGCCGCCGCCGGCGGAGTGCTCGCGGGGCTGACCGTCGTGGCGACGGGATCCCTCGACGGCTACACCCGCGAGGGCGCGCTCGAGGCCATCATGGCGGCCGGCGGCAAGGCGGGATCGAGCGTCAGCAAGAAGACGCACTACGTCGCGGCGGGGCCCGGTGCGGGGTCGAAGCTCGGCAAGGCGGAGGCCCTCGGCGTGCGGATCATCGACGCCGCGGAGTTCCGCCTCCTCGTCGAGCAGGGGCCCGACGCCATCGCGCTGCCCGAGGAGGAGCCGGAAGCGGCATCGGCGGAGGCATCGGCGGAGGCATCCGCCGCGGACGACCCGGGCCACGCGGCGGACGGGAGCACGTCCACGGACTGACCGGCCCTGTGATCCCGCGGGCGGCGCCGCTAGCATGTCCGAGTGCGTCGGCGCGCGGCCCGCCAGTCCCCGGTGCGAGCCCTCCCGCTCCGGCTCTCGGGGGGATCTGGAATCGTGCCGTCTCGCGTCCGCGTGGTGCTGACCGTCTCGGCCATCGTCTGCGGACTGGTCGGGGCCGTCGTCGTGCCCGCCGACGCGGCAGCGGCGGCGACGCGTCCGCCCGCGGTGCTCGCAGGTCCCGACGCCGCCTCTCCCGCGACGGGCGCCCGCCTCCCCGGCCCCGCGAGCCTCGTGCAGCGGCTCCGTGACGCGGACGTCTCCGACGCCGCCCTCCGCGACGCGTCCCCGGTGGCGCTCCTCGGCGGGCTGCCCGCGCTCGACGCGGTCGAGCTCCAGCGTCTCGCGTCCCGCATCCCGACGACGATCCACGAGCTCATCCGCCGCCCGCCCGCCGCGTCGAGCGTGGCGGCCTGGTGGTCGGGCCTCGCCCCCTCCGCGCGCCGGACGTTGTCCGAGGGCATCCCGGAGCTCGTCGGCAACCTCGAGGGCCTCCCCGTCGTCGACCGCGACGCCGCCAACCGCCGGCTCCTCGACGAGCGCGAGGCCGCCCTGCGCGCCGCTGCCCGCAGCACGTCGGGTCGCGGCGCCCAGCAGGTGCTCGGGCGGGACCTGCGGATGCTGGCCGAGGTGCGGGAGGCGCTGCGGACGTCGGCGGGCGGTCCCGGCCGGTCCCTGCTGACGCTCGACACCGCGTGGCCGGGACGCGCCGGCATCGTGCTGGGCGACCTCGACACGGCGGCCTACGTCAGCATCGTCGTGCCCGGCATGTACTACTCCGTCGCCGACCGCCTCGTCGACTGGACGGACGTGGCGGCGCGCCTGCAGCAGCAGCAGTCGGTCCTCCTCGGACTCGCCCCCGGGGAGGGTGCGCCGGGCGGGGCGGCGGCGATCGCGTGGATCGGCTACCGCACGCCGGACCTCACGGGCATCGGCACGCTCGCCCTCGCGGAGGAGGGCGCGCAGTACCTGGAGGGCGCCGTCCAGGGCATCCAGGGGATCCGCTCGGACGACCCGCCCTACGTCAGCGTCATCGCGCACTCCTACGGGTCGACGGCGTCGATGCTCGCGCTCTCGAGCGGCCGCGCGTCCGTCGACGCCCTGGCCGTGGTCGGGTCGCCCGGCGGCGCCGTGCGCCAGGCGTCGCAGCTGGACGTGCCCACCGGGCGCGTCTTCGTGGGCGAGGCGCCCTGGGATCCGGTCGTCGGCTCGTCGTACTTCGGATCCGATCCGGGCAGCGCGTCCTTCGGCGCGGAGCACTTCGGCGTCGCCGGGACGGGAGCGTCCGCGGGCGTGTCCGCCGACGGCGCGCTCGCGGGCGTCACCGGGCACAACAGCTACTTCGACCGCGGCACGGAGTCGTTCCGGAACCTCGCGCTCATCGGGCTCGGCCGGGTGGTGGTGCAGGACGTGATGACGGACGCGAGCGGCCGGTAGCCGGATCCGGCTCAGCCGCGGCTGCGCTCGGCGTACTCCAGCCGCACGTCGTCGGGCCCGGAGGCGACGAGGTGCCCGTCCTCCACCTCGAGGGCGGTCGTCGCCGCGAGGTCGCGCAGGTAGCGCGCCTCCAGCCCGCCGTCGCCGCAGGGCAGCGCGCCGGGGACGACGTCCCGCAGCATGCCGGGACCCGGATCGCCGATCGAGCCGGAGTAGTCGTTGCAGGGGCCGCGGCCGCTGACCTGCCCGCCGCCGACGCGCATCGTCACGAGCGCGTCGCCCACGCCCAGGTCGCCGTCGGCGTCGCTGCCGGCCACGAGGTGCCAGTTGCCGCGCACGTCGCTCACGGGCGCGCAGCCCGACAGGGCGACGAGCGCCAGGGCCGCCGCGGCCGCGACCCGGAGGTCGAGGCGGGGTCCGGATCGGCGTCGGGCGGGCTTCCGGGCTGCGGTGGGCATGGGGGTCACGCTAATAGAATCTCCCGGTACCCCCGCTCACAGTCCTTTGGAGACGCATGTCCGACACCCGGCCCGAGCCCGCCGACGCGACCGGCGGGGAGACGACCCCCGCCCGCGGCGCCGCCGGCGCGCAGACCCCCACGGAGCAGATCAGCCGGGAGCAGGTGGAGCACCTCGCGGGACTCGCGCGGATCCGCCTGAGCCCGGAGGAGATCGCGACCCTCACGGAGGAGCTCGGCCTCATCGTGGACTCGGTCGCGAAGGTCACGGCGGTCGCGACGCCCGACGTCCCCGCCACGAGCCACCCGATCCCGCTGGTCAACGTCTTCCGGCCCGACGTGCCGGGCGAGACCCTGACCACCGCCCAGGCGCTCGCGGGCGCCCCCGAGCACGACGGCAGCCGCTTCAAGGTGTCGGCCATCCTCGGCGAAGAGCAGTAGGAGCACCATGACCGACGACCTCACGCGCCTCAGCGCCTCCGCCCTCGCCGTCCGGCTCGCCGCGGGCGACGTGTCGAGCGTGGACGCCGTGCGCGCGCATCTCGACCGCATCGACCACGTGGACGGCGACGTCCGCGCTTTCCTGCACGTCTCCGGGGAGGCGGCGCTCGGGCGCGCCGCCGAGATCGACGCCCAGCGCGCCGACGGCGCCCCGCTCGGCCCGCTCGCGGGCGTCCCCATCGCCATCAAGGACGTCCTCTGCACCCTCGACATGCCGTCCACCGCGGGCTCGCGCATGCTCGAGGGCTGGACCCCGCCCTACGACGCCACCGTCGTCCAGCGCCTCCGCGCCGCGGGTCTCGTCCCGCTCGGGAAGACCAACATGGACGAGTTCGCGATGGGCTCCTCCACCGAGCACTCCGCCTTCGGGCCCACGCACAACCCGTGGGACCTGGACCGCATCCCCGGCGGCTCGGGCGGCGGATCCGCGGCCGCGGTCGCCGCGTTCGAGGCGCCCGTCGCGCTCGGCTCCGACACGGGCGGCTCCATCCGCCAGCCCGCGGCCGTCACCGGCTCCGTCGGCGTCAAGCCCACGTACGGCGGCGTCAGCCGGTACGGCGCCATCGCGCTCGCGTCGAGCCTCGACCAGGTCGGCCCCGTCTCCCGCACGGTGCTCGACTCGGCGCTCGTGCACGACGTCATCGGCGGGCACGACCCCCGCGACTCCACGTCCCTCACCGACGCCTGGCCCTCGTTCGCCGACGCGGCGCGCGCGGGCCAGCGGGACGGCTCCGTGAAGGGCCTCCGCATCGGCGTCGTGAAGCAGCTCGACGGCGAGGGCTTCCAGGCCGGCGTCACGCAGCGCTTCCGCGAGGCGCTCGCGCTCCTGGAGCAGGCCGGCGCCGAGATCGTCGAGGTCTCCGCCCCGAACTTCGAGCACGCCATCGCCGCCTACTACCTCATCCTCCCGGCCGAGGCCTCCAGCAACCTGGCGAAGTACGACTCGGTGCGCTTCGGCCTCCGCGTCAACCCGCCCGGCGGCGGCACGGTGGAGGACGTCATGGCCGCGACCCGCGAGGCGGGCTTCGGTCCCGAGGTCAAGCGCCGCATCATCCTCGGCACGTACGCGCTGAGCGCCGGCTACTACGACGCCTACTACGGCAGCGCGCAGAAGGTCCGCACGCTCATCCAGCGCGACTTCGACGCCGCGTTCCAGCAGGTCGACGTGCTCGTCACGCCGTCCGCGCCGACCACGGCGTTCAAGCTGGGGGAGAAGCTCGACGACCCGCTGGCGATGTACCTCAACGACCTCACGACGATCCCCGCGAACCTCGCGGGCGTCCCCGGCATCGGCCTCCCCATCGGGCTCGCGCCCGAGGACGGGCTGCCCGTCGGGATCCAGTTCATGGCGCCCGCCCGCGAGGACGCGCGCCTCTACACGGTCGGCGCCGCCCTCGAGCAGATCCTCGAGCGGCAGTGGGGCGGGCCGCTGCTCGCCCAGGCACCCGAGCTCGCGCGCGCCGCGACCCGCACCACGGACGGAGACACGCACTGATGGCCAAGGCCGAGCTGATGGACTACGAGAAGGCCATCGAGATGTTCGAGCCCGTGCTCGGGTTCGAGGTGCACGTGGAGCTGAACACGCGCACGAAGATGTTCTCCGACGCGCCGAACTTCTTCGGCGGGGAGCCCAACACCAACATCACGCCGGTGGACCTCGGGCTGCCGGGCTCGCTGCCCGTGGTCAACGTGCAGGCCGTGCGCCACTCGATCAGCCTGGGGCTCGCGCTCGGCTGCGAGATCGCGCCGAGCTCGCGCTTCGCCCGGAAGAACTACTTCTACCCGGACCTCGCGAAGAACTACCAGATCAGCCAGTTCGACGAGCCCATCGCGTTCCGCGGGCAGGTCGACGTGGAGATGCCCGACGGGCGCATCGTGACCGTGCCCATCGAGCGCGCGCACATGGAGGAGGACGCCGGCAAGCTCACGCACGTGGGCGGGGCGACGGGCCGCATCCAGGGCGCCGACCACTCGCTGGTCGACTACAACCGCGCGGGCGTGCCGCTCGTGGAGATCGTCACCGACATCATCTACGGCGCCGAGGGCGAGGCGCCCGAGCTCGCGAAGGCGTACGTGTCGACGATCCGCGACATCGTCGTGGCCCTCGGCATCTCCGACGCGAAGATGGAGCGCGGCAACCTCCGCTGCGACGCCAACATCTCGCTGAGCCCGCGGGGGTCCGGGAAGCTCGGCACCCGCACGGAGACCAAGAACGTCAACTCGCTGCGCTCGGTGGAGCGGGCCATCCGCTACGAGATCCAGCGGCAGGCGGCCATCCTCGCCGCGGGCGGCACCATCACGCAGGAGACCCGGCACTGGCACGAGGACACCGGGCGCACGTCGGCCGGACGCCCCAAGAGCGACGCCGACGACTACCGCTACTTCCCGGAGCCCGACCTGCTGCCCGTGCAGCCGAGCCCCGAGCTGATCGAGGAGCTGCGCGCCGCGCTGCCCGAGTCGCCCGCGATCCGCCGCCGCCGCCTGAAGGGCGAGTGGGGCTTCACGGACCTCGAGTTCCAGGACGTCGTGAACTCCGGCCTCCTCACCGAGCTCGTGGGCACGGTCGAGGCGGGCGCAGCGCCCCAGGCCGCGCGCAAGTGGTGGACGGGCGAGATCGCCCGCATCGCCAACGCGCGGGGGGTCGACGCCGCCACCCTCATCACGCCCGAGCAGGTCGCGTCGGTGATCGAGCTGGTCGAGGCCGGCACGCTCACGAACCGGCTCGCCCGCGACGTCGTCGAGGGCGTCATCGACGGCGAGGGCACGGCGCAGGAGGTCGTGGACGCCCGCGGTCTCGCGGTCGTCTCCGACGACGGCCCGCTGATCGAGGCGATCGACGCGGCGCTGACGGCGCAGCCCGACGTCCTCGCGAAGATCCGCGACGGCAAGGTGCAGGCCGCCGGTGCGGTCATCGGCGCCGTGATGAAGGCCATGCGCGGCCAGGCGGACGCGGCCCGCGTCCGCGAGCTCGTGCTGGAGCGCGCGCAGGCCTCGTGACCGCCACCCTCGTCGCCCGTGGCCTCTCCGGGGGCCACGGGCACCGGACGCTGTTCTCGGGGCTCGACCTCACGGTCGCGCCCGGGGACGTCGTGGGCCTCGTCGGCGCGAACGGCGCCGGCAAGAGCACCCTCCTGCGCCTCCTCGCGGGGCTCGACGCGCCGCAGGACGGCCGCGTGCTGCTGTCGCCCGCCGACGCGTTCATCGGGTGGCTGCCGCAGGAGCACGAACGGCTCCCGGGCGAGACCGTCGCGGGGTACGTCGCGCGCCGCACGGGCTGCGCCGAGGCCACCGCGGAGCTCGACCGCACCGCCGTCGCGCTCGGGGAGGGCCTGCCCGGCGCCGACGACGCGTACGGCACGGCGCTCGACCGGTGGATGGCGAGCGGCGCCGCCGACCTCGACGAGCGCCTCCCGGTGACCCTCGCGGAGCTGGGGCTCGACCTCGACCCGGCGCTGCCCGTGACCGGGCTCTCCGGCGGCCAGGCCGCCCGCGTCGCCCTCGCCGCGCTGCTCCTCAGCCGCTTCGACGTCGTGCTCCTCGACGAGCCCACCAACGACCTCGACCTCGACGGCCTCGCGCGCCTCGAGTCCTTCGTGCGGGGCCTCCGCGGCGGCGTCGTGCTCGTCTCGCACGACCGCGAGTTCCTCGCCCGCTGCGTCACCACGGTGGTCGAGCTCGACCTCGCGCAGGACAGCGTGCGCGTCTACGACGGCGGCTACGACGCGTTCCTCGAGGAGCGCCAGGTCACCCGCCGCCACGCGCGCGAGGCGTACGAGCAGTTCGCGGACACGAAGGCGGACCTGGTCGCCCGGGCCCGCACGCAGCGGGAGTGGTCGTCGCAGGGCGTCCGGAACGCCATGCGCAAGGCGCCCGACAACGACAAGATCCGCCGGAAGGCGTCCGCCGAGTCGAGCGAGAAGCAGGGCCAGAAGGTCCGCCAGATGGAGAGCCGCATCGCGCGCCTCGAGGAGGTCGAGGAGCCCCGCAAGGAGTGGGAGCTCGCGTTCACCATCGGCCGGGCCCCCCGCTCGAGCGCGGTCGTCGCGACCCTCCGCGAGGCGGCGGTCACCCGCGGCTCCTTCACCCTGGGACCCGTGTCGCTGCAGGTCGACGGCGGCGACCGGATCGGCATCACCGGGCCGAACGGGGCCGGCAAGTCCACGCTCCTCGGCCTGCTCCTCGGCCGCGTCGCCCCCGACGCCGGCGAGGCGTCGCCGGGCCGGAGCGTCGAGGTGGGGGAGATCGACCAGGCCCGCGCGTCGCTCCGGGCCGACCTGCCGCTCGCGGACTCGTTCGCCGAGCAGGTGCCCGACATGGCGCCCGCGGAGGTGCGCACGCTCCTCGCCAAGTTCGGGCTCCGCGCCGACCACGTCACGCGCCCGGTGGACGGCCTGTCCCCGGGAGAGCGGACCCGCGCGGGTCTCGCCCTGCTGCAGGCCCGCGGGGTCAACCTGCTGGTCCTCGACGAGCCGACCAACCACCTCGACCTGCCGGCCATCGAGCAGCTCGAGCAGGCGCTCGACTCCTACGACGGCACGCTCCTGCTCGTCACCCACGACCGGAGGATGCTCGACGCCGTGCGCCTCGACCGCCACTGGCACGTGGAGGCGGGCGTCGTCACGGAGTCCTGACCGCGACCGGCACGAGGAGGCCGGGGCGGACACGGGGTCCTGATCGCCCTCCGCACGCGGCGGCCGGCGTCGCACGGGGGATCGACGGGCGCGCCGGGCCCTCCCGCCGCGCCCGGACCCCGCCTACTGGTAGGTGACGAGGTCCGGCACGGGGGAGACGTCGCGCATCGTCTGCTCGGGGGTGAGCATGGGCGTGTCCTCGTCGATGAAGTTCTTCCAGCCCCACGCGAGGCCGGCGGGGGCGTCGGCGTGCAGCGCCCGCCAGGTGGCCTGCTTGTCGGGCTGACCGCCCTGGCCGTCGGCGTGCACGAGCATCGCGAGCTCCGGGTGCGACAGGTCGAGGGTCGAGCGGTCCTGGATCATCGCGAGCCGGAACTGGTGCAGGACGAGCATCTTCTGCGGCAGGCCGCGGTCGCGCACCAGGCCGGCCAGCCAGTCCGCGGTGGCGTCCACCTCGGCCGCGGACACGCTGCCGATCTGCTTCAGCGGCACCTGGTCGGGCCCCAGGCGCCATTCCGGGTCGAGCGCGAGGCCCACGCCCGGCTGCGCGAGGACGGACTCGTACCGCTTCGCCTGCGTGAGGAAGTCGGTGCGGCCCGGCTGGAGGTCGACGACCACGTAGACCCCGGCGTCGCGGGCGGCGTCGATCCAGGGCTGGAGCGTCTCGACGGGCACCTCGGACGAGTAGTCGCCGTCGTCCCCGGCGGCGCCCGCGGCGACCGTGGCGATGAGCTCGAACATCGGGATGACGGGCTCGTCGGAGAACGGCTGGTACTCGGCCGCCTGCGCCTTCGCCCGGTCCACCGCGTCGGCGGGTCCCTGCTCGCCCAGCACCCCCAGGGCGCCGGTGCCGGCCGCGCCGTAGAGGGCGACGTAGCGCTTGCCGGGGAGGACGAGCTGGCCGCCGCCCGGCAGCTGGTCGCCCGTGGAGGCGGTGCGGATCCGTCCCTCCAGCGCGGGATCGTCGGCGTAGGCCGCGCCGACGGCGATGGTGCTCGTGGCGCCCGCGTCGTGCAGGGCGGTCACCGCGTCGGCGGAGGAGCGGGGGTCCGGGGCGGACTCGGGGACGACGGTCACGCCGACGCCCGCGGCGCGCGCCGTGGCCACCGCGGCGAGGGAGGCTGCCGCGTCGGT
>NZ_JAVCVL010000007.1:0-45132 GCF_032917815.1 Clavibacter sp. MX14-G9D
CAGGCGGTACTCCTCGGCGACGTCGGCCGCGGCGACGTCCCACGTGTGCCGCGCCGCATGCTCCCGGGCCGAGGCGGACAGCCGCGCGAGGGCGGCCGGGTCGGCCAGCAGCCCGCGGATCGCGCGGGCCCAGTCGTCGGGCTCGCGCGTCGGCACGAAGACGCCGCTGACCCCCTCCCGCACCGAGTCGACGAGGCCCTCGGTGCGCGACGCGACCACGGGCGTGCCGCACGCTGCGGCCTCGAGCGCCACCAGGCCGTAGGTCTCCGCCGCGGAGGGCATGAGCGCGAGGTGCGCGGCCGCGAGGGCGCGCGCGGTCGACGCCCGGTCGAGCGCGCCCGTGAACACCACGTCGTCCTGGAGCCCGAGGGAGCGCACGAGCGCGTGCAGATCCGCCGCGTAGGCGTCCCGGCCGGGCGACACCCCGCCCGCGATCACGAGCAGGGGCCGGGTCGCGGGATCCAGCAGCGCGAGCGCCCGCACCGCGACGTCCTGCCCCTTGAGCGGCTGGATCCGGCCGAGCAGCACGATGCGCACCCTGCCGCCGCCGTCCCGGCCCGACGGCTCCTGCAGGAAGGCCGACTCCACGCCCGGCGCGACCACGTGCACGGCGGCCGGGTCGGCGTCGTACGCCTCCACGAGCAGCCGCCTCTCGGACTCGGCCGACGCGATGACGAGGTCCGACGCGCGCACGAGCCGCCCCTCGTCGGCGAGCCGCGACGCGGGCTCGGGGGTGTCGCCGGCGACGAGCCGGCGGTTCTTGCCCGCCGACACCGAGTGCAGGGTCAGGACGTGCGGGACGCCCCAGGCCCGCGCCACCGGGAGCGACGCGACCGCCGACAGCCAGTAGTGGCCGTGCACGACGTCGGCCGGCGGCAGCGCGGCGAGCGCCGCGGAGAACGCATCCGTGATCGCGGGCAGCTCCTCCTTGGCGAGCGGCCCGGCCGGACCGGCGTGCAGGGAGACCAGCTTCACGCCGGGGGCGACCGGGAGCACCGCCGGGTCGGCCGGATCGGTGGCCCGGGTGATCAGCCGCACCTCGTGCCCCTGCCGCCCGAGGCTCCGCGCGAGCTCCAGAAGGTAGACGTTGAGGCCGCCGGCGTCGCCGGTGCTGGGCTTCTGGATCGGCGACGTGTGCAGCGAGACGAACGCGATCCTCATGCGCCCGATCCTACGAGCGGCCGGCCCGCCCGCCGCGGCCGGGCTCAGCCCTCGCCGCCCAGCCGTCCCGCGAGCCGTCCGTGCATGCGGAGGCTCGCGTCGTTCATCCCGGCGATGTCGACGGTCGTGCCGCGGCGCTCGTACTTCGTGGTGATCGCGTCGAGCGCGGCGACCGTCGAGGCGTCCCAGACGTGGGAGCCGCTCATGTCGATGCGCACGCGCGCGGGGTCCTCCGCGTACCGGAACTGCGTGGTGAGGTCGTTGCTCGACGCGAAGAACAGCTCCCCGACGACGCGGTACTCGGCCGTCGGCTCGCCGTCCGCGTCCTCGACCACCGTGCGCTCCACCGTCGCGAAGCGCGCCACGCGCCGGGCGAAGACGACCATCGCCGCGATGACGCCGACGACCACGCCGATCGCGAGGTTGTGCGTCGCGACGACGACGGCGACCGTCAGCACCATGACGAGCGTCTCGCCGACCGGCATGCGCTTGAGCGTCGACGGCCGGATGCTGTGCCAGTCGAACGTGCCCACCGACACCATCACCATCACGGCGACGAGCGCGGCCATCGGGATGACGGCCACGAGGTCGCCGAGCACCACCACGAGCAGCAGCAGGAAGACGCCGGCGAGGAACGTGGAGATGCGCGTGCGCGCCCCCGAGGCCTTCACGTTGATCATCGTCTGGCCGATCATCGCGCAGCCGCCCATGCCCCCGAACAGGCCCGACAGCATGTTCGCGGCTCCCTGGCCCCAGGTCTCGCGCGTCTTGTGGGAGGGAGTGTCGGTGATGTCGTCGACGAGCTTCGCCGTCATCAGCGACTCGAGGATCCCGACGAGCGCCATCGCGAGCGCGTACGGCCCGATGATCCCCAGGGTCTCGAGCGTGAGCGGGACCTGCGGCAGGAACAGCTCCGGGAGGCTGCGCGGCAGCTCGCCCTGGTCGCCGACGGTCGGCACGGCGAGCGCGCCGAGCACCGTCGCACCGGTGAGGAGGGCGATGGCGACGAGCGGCGCGGGGACCGCGCGGGTGACGCGGGGCAGCAGGACGAGGATCGCGATGCCCACCGCGACGAGCGGGTAGACGAGCCACGGGACGTCGACGAGGTTCGGGATCTGCGCCGTGAAGATCAGGATCGCGAGCGCGTTGACGAAGCCGACCATGACGGAGCGCGGGATGAACCGCATGAGCCGTGCGACGCCGAGCACCGCGAGGACGACCTGCAGGACGCCCGCGAGGATCACCGTGGCGAGGAAGTAGTCCATGCCGTGCTCGCGCGCGACGGGCGCGATGACGAGGGCGACGGCCCCCGTGGCCGCGGAGATCATCGCCGGGCGGCCGCCGAGGAACGCGATCGTGACGGCCATGACGAACGACGAGAACAGGCCCACCCGCGGATCCACGCCCGCGATGATCGAGAACGAGATCGCCTCGGGGATGAGCGCCAGCGCCACCACCAGGCCGGCCAGGACCTCCCGGGTGAGGATGCGCGGCGTCCGCAGGGCCTCGAGGACGGTCGGCGACGGTGCGGGCGCCGCGGACGGGCGGCGGCCGGGACCCGGGGCGGCCGGGTCGACGGCGGAGGGGGGCGTGACGGACACGGTGCTCCGATCGGGAGGAGGACGAGGAGGACAGGGGTGCGAACCGGGCCCGGGCCGGTGACGGCGGGGCGCGCATCCCACGGCTCCACCCGGGTGCCCGCGCGGAGCGGACGCCCCCGGACGGGGCGGTGATGCGTCTCCCGGATTCGGGGAGAATGGTCGGACGTGGCCATCCGGCCGCGACCCACCCCACCCTACCCTGCCCTCACGTGAGGGGAGGGTCTGTCTGGAGGCCCGCATGACGCGCCCTGCCGGCTCCGCGACCATGCAGATCGGCGAGCTCGCCGAGCGCACCGGCCTGTCGCACCGCACGCTCCGCCACTACGACGAGACGGGCCTGCTCCGGCCGTCGGGCCGCTCCGACGGCGGGTTCCGCCTGTACACGGACGAGGACCTGGAGCGGCTCCTGCTCATCCGCCGGATGAAGCCGCTCGGCTTCTCGCTCGAGGAGATGATGCGCCTGCTCGAGGTGACCGACGCGCTCGACGCCGCCGGCCCCGACCAGGACACCGCGTCGCTCCGCGCCGACCTCGCTGCCTTCATCACCGACGCGGAGGAGCGCCGACGCCGCCTCGCGGAGCACCTCGGCATGGCCGACGAGTTCCTCGACCGCCTCCGCGCCCGCTGACGCACGGGTCCTCCCCCGCGGATGCGCGGGTCCGCACACGTCCCGCGGACGTCCCTCCCGGAACCGCCTCGTACCATGGAGGGGTGTCGACCATCACCCCTCCCCGCGCCGCCGCCTCGGCCTCCGCCGGTCCCGTGCTGCGCGAGGCGTCCCGCCGTCGCACCTTCGCCGTCATCTCCCACCCCGACGCGGGCAAGTCCACGCTCACCGAGGCGCTGCTGCTGCACGCGCACGCCATCGGCTCCGCGGGCGCCGTGCACGGCAAGCAGGGCCGGAAGTCCACGGTCTCCGACTGGATGGACATGGAGAAGGAGCGCGGGATCTCGGTGAGCTCCGCCGCGATCCAGTTCACCCACCGCGACACCGTCATGAACGTCGTCGACACCCCCGGTCACGCCGACTTCTCCGAGGACACGTACCGCGTGCTCTCCGCGGTCGACGCCGCGATCATGCTGGTCGACGCGTCCCGCGGGCTCGAGACCCAGACCATGAAGCTGTTCGAGGTGTGCCGCCAGCGCCGCATCCCGATCATCACCGTCATCAACAAGTGGGACCGGCCCGGCCGCGAGCCGCTCGACCTCATGGACGAGATCAAGGAGCGCACGGGCCTCCTCCCCACCCCGCTCACGTGGCCGGTCGGCGAGTCCGGCGCGTTCTTCGGCGTGGTGGACCGCTCCACCGGCGAGTGCGTCCACTTCACCCGCACCGCGGGCGGCGCGAGCATCGCCCCCGAGACGCGCATGTCGCCCGAGGAGGCCCTCGCCGCCGCCGGATCCGCGTGGACCGACGCGGTCGAGGAGAGCGAGCTCCTGCACGAGGAGGGTCAGGACCACGACGAGGAGTCCTTCCTTTCCCGCCGGACGACCCCCGTGCTCTTCGCGGCGGCCGTCCTCAACTTCGGCGTGACGCACATCCTCGACGCGCTCGACTCCATCGCGCCCGCTGCGCAGCCGCGCCCGGACGAGAAGGACCGCACGCGTCCCGTCGAGGACGACTTCTCCGGCTTCGTGTTCAAGGTCCAGTCGGGCATGAACACCGCCCACCGCGACCGGCTCGCCTTCATGCGGATCTGCTCGGGCGTCTTCCACCGCGGCATGACGGTGACGCACGCCCAGACGGGCCGTCCCTTCGTCACCAAGTACGCCCAGCAGCTGTTCGGCCGCGAGCGCTCCACGGTGGAGGACGCCTACCCGGGCGACGTCGTCGGCCTCGTCAACGCGTCCAACATCCGCGTCGGCGACACCCTCTTCGACGGCGCTCCCGTCACCTTCCCGCGGCTCCCGCAGTTCGCGCCCGAGCTCTTCCGCGTCGTGCGCTCGAAGGACACGAGCACCCACAAGCAGTTCCGGAAGGGCATCGAGCAGCTGGACCACGAGGGCGTCATCCAGGTGATGCGCTCCGACCTCCGCGGCGACCAGGCGCCCGTGCTCGGTGCCGTCGGGCCGATGCAGTTCGAGGTCGTGGTCGAGCGCATGACGAACGAGTTCCGCGCGCCGCTCCGGATGGAGCCGCTCGAGTACCAGGTGGCCCGGATCACCGACGCCGCCTCCGCTCCCGCCCTCGCGAAGACCATCGGCGTGGAGGTGCTCGTGCGCTCGGACGGCACTCACATCGCCCTCATCACCACCCCGTGGCGCCTCAAGGCGATCGAGCGCGACAGCCCCGAGCTCACCCTCGTCGACGCGGCGACGGCCCTACCGGACGCGTGATCACGGGCATCCGCGCGTGACCCCCTCATCCGGTCACGTCCCGGCCAGCCGCGTCCCCGCCGTCCTCGGGCTCACGATCGACTCCGAGACGCGCTGCGAGCACTACGGCTCGCGGCTCGACGTCGTCGCCCTGCGCGCACCCTGCTGCGATGCCTGGTACCCGTGCCACCTGTGCCACGCGGCCGTCGCCGACCATCCCCTCGAGGTGATCCCCCGGGCGGAGCACGACCTGCCCGCGGCCCTGTGCGGCGTCTGCCGCGCCACGATGACGGTGCCGCAGTACCTCGCGGCCGAGACCTGCCCGCGGTGCGCTGCGCCGTTCAACCCCGGATGCGCGGCGCACGCCCACCTCTACTTCGCCCCGTGAACGGCGTCGTGGGCAGGCCTCGAAGGCCCGCACCCTGAGCACGGGACGCCGATGCACCGGCTCCGGGCCCGGCGCCCCAGGCCCGCCCGCAGCAGCGGGAGCGCCCGCAGCGCCGCAGGACCGTCCGCAGCGCCCCCGGGCCCACCTGCAACGCCGCAGGACCGCCCGCAACGCCGCCCTCGGCTAGCCGCCCGCGGGCATGTCCGCGAAGCGGGAGAAGTGCCCGTGGAAGCCCACCGTGATGGTGCCGGTCGGTCCGTTGCGGTGCTTGGCGACGATGAAGTCGGCCTCGCCCGCGCGCGGGTTGTCCTTCTCGTAGGCGCTCTCGCGGTGCAGCAGGATGACCATGTCGGCGTCCTGCTCGAGCGAGCCGGACTCGCGGAGGTCGGAGATGGCCGGCATCTTGTCGGCGCGCTGCTCCGGCCCGCGGTTCAGCTGCGACAGCGCGATGACCGGCACCTGCAGCTCCTTCGCCATGAGCTTGAGCGCACGCGAGAACTCGGAGACCTCCTGCTGACGCGACTCCACCTTCTTGCCGCTCGTCATGAGCTGCAGGTAGTCGATGACGACGAGCTTGAGGCCCACCTTCTGCTTGAGCCGACGGCACTTCGCGCGGATCTCGACCAGCGTCATGTTCGGGCTGTCGTCGATGTAGAGCGGCGCGTCGTTGATGCGGCCGCGGGTCTGCGCGATGGTGGTCCAGTCGCGCGCGTCCACGGTGCCCTTGCGCATGCTCTGCAGCGGCACCGACGCCTCGGCGGACAGCAGGCGCATCGCGATCTCGCTGCGCCCCATCTCCAAGCTGAAGAAGATGGACGGCATGTCGAACTTGATGCTCGCGGCGCGCGCGAAGTCGAGCGCCAGGGTCGACTTCCCGAGCGCGGGGCGGGCCGCGACGATGATGAGCTGGCCCGGGTGGAGGCCGTTCGTGAGCGCGTCGAGGTCGGCGAAGCCCGTGGGCACGCCGGTCATCTGGCCGTCCTTGCCCTTGGCCGCCTCGATCTCGTCGATGGCCACCGTGACCGCGTCGGTGAGGGGCACGTAGTCCTCGGCCTCCACGCCGCCCGTGACGCCGTAGATCTCCGCCTGCGCGTTGTTGACGAGGTCGACGACCTCGCCCTCGCTCGCGTACCCCATCTGCACGATGCGGGTGCCCGCCTCGACCAGGCGGCGCAGCACCGCCTTCTCGGCGACGATGGACGCGTAGAAGCCGGCGTTGGCCGCCGTGGGCACGACGCTCGTGAGCGTGTGGAGGTAGTCGGCGCCGCCGGCGCGGCTCAGCTCGCCGAGCTTGGTGAGCTCGTCGGTGACCGCGATGACGTCCGTCGGCTCCCCATGCGAGTACAGCGACAGGATCGCGTCGAAGATGATCTCGTGCTTCGGGATGTAGAAGTCGATCGCCCGCACCTGCTCGACCGCGTCCGCCACGGCGTCCTTGCTGAGGAGCATGCCGCCGATGGCGCTCTGCTCGGCGAGGAGGTCGTGCGGCGGCGTGCGCTCGTGACCGGCGCGCTTGTCGCGCTCGTCCCGTTCGCCGGCGAGACCCAGATGGGCGATGGACACGTGCGGCTCCCCTCGGTCGGCTGGGCGGATGCGCCCGCACGACCGTTCTAGCTCGGACCTCCGACACCGCTCGGACGGCGTCGGCCGGACCCCTCTCGGGTCCTCCGGCGACCCGTTCGACGGGTGCTGCCCCACGATATGGATCGACCCCCCGCGACACCAAATGCACCTGTGGACGGGGCTGTGGAGAAAGTGGGCGAAACGCCGGGGATCGTGTGGACTACCTGGGGATGAGCCTGTGCACTACTCGCGGATCCGACCAAGGAATCACCCGCTGACCAGCACCGCGGAGTTCCACACCCAATGTGGGGAAACTAGTCTGGACCAGCGCTTGAGGGTTCTTCTGCTAGGGCCTCGCCTGTGGATGGAGCTGGGGATCGGGGCCCTCTGACCGGCTCCTTAACCGCCGATGGCGGTGGGCATCATGCCCACCGCCATCGTGCTCGTGCTGCGTTACTTCGCGGCGACGACCTGCAGGCTGATCGTGGCGACGATGTCGTCACGGAGCCGGATCGTGGCCTCGTGGTTGCCCGTGGCCTTGATGGCCGTGGGGATCTCGATCTTGCGCTTGTCGACCTGGCCGATGCCGGACTCCTCGACCGCCTTGGCGATGTCGGACGTCTTGACGGAGCCGAAGAGGCGCCCGCCCTGGCCGGCCTTGACGGTCAGCTTGACGATCTTGGCCTCGAGGCGGCTCTTGAGGTCCTGCGCCTCCTCGATGGTCGCGTGCTCGCGAGCGGCACGCGCGGCCTTGATCTGCTCGATCTGCTTCTCGCCGCCGCGGCTCCAGATGACCGCGAAGCCCTGGGGCACGAGGTAGTTGCGGGAGAACCCGTTCTTGACCTCGACGACGTCTCCGGGGGAACCGAGGCCGGAGACCTCGGTCGTCAGGATTACTTTCGACATTCCATTACCCCTTAACGGCCGGAGCCGGCGTAGGGGAGAAGTGCCATCTCGCGCGCGTTCTTGACTGCGCGCGCGATGAGGCGCTGCTCCTGCACCGAGACACCGGTGATTCGACGAGCGCGGATCTTTCCCCGCTCGGAGATGAACTTGCGGAGGGTGGCGACATCCTTGTAGTCGATGACGCCGACGCGGATGGACTTCGCCGGGGCGGCGTTCTTGCCGCCCTTGGCTCCGCGGAGAGGCTTGCGGCGGTCGCCGCTGCTCTTTCCAGCCATGATTGTTCCTGTCTTTCGTACGTAGTGCGACGAGCCCTAGAAGGGCGTCTCGTCGTTGAAGTTGCCGGGGTTGGACCAGCCGCCGTCGCCGCCGCCGGAGTTGCCTCCGGAGCTCGCGGGGGTGCCCCACGGCTCCTCGGCCACCTGCTGCTGCTGGGGCTGTCCGCCGCCGAACTGGCCACGGCCACCGCCGCCGGAGTTGCCTCCGCCGCCGTTGCCGCCGCCGCCGGCCGCGCGCGTGACCTGTGCGGTCGCGTAGCGGAGCGAGGGGCCGATCTCGTCGACCTCGAGCTCGATGGAGGTGCGCTTCTCGCCCTCCTTCGTCTCGTACGACCGCTGCTTGAGGCGGCCGGTCGCGACGACACGCGAGCCCTTGGTGAGCGAGGACGCCACGTGCTCGGCGAACTCGCGCCACACGCTCGCACGGAGGAAGAGGGCGTCGCCGTCCTTCCAGTCGTTGCTCGCGCGGTCGAAGGACCTCGGCGTGGAGGCGATGGTGAAGTTGGCTACCGCCAGCCCGTTCTGCGTGTACCGCAGCTCCGGATCACTGGTGAGGTTGCCCACGACCGTGATGATGGTTTCGCCGGCCATCGACTACTCCCCGGTCTTCTCGCTGGAAGCAGCCTGGGCTGCCGGCTTGCCGGGCGTCGCCGGAGCGGCATCCGTGGCGGGCGCCTGGGGCGCGGCGTCTGCGGCCTTGGACGTGGCGGCTGCCTTGCGGGCGGCCTTCTCGTCGGCGAGCTTCGCAGCGGAGGCGACCATGGCCATGGCCTCCTCGGCACGCAGCACCTTGGTGCGCATGACGGCCTCGGACAGACCCAGCTGGCGGTCGAGCTCCTGCGTGGCCTCGCTCGTGGCGGTGAGCTGGACGACGGCGTAGATGCCCTCGTTCTTCTTGTTGATCTCGTACGCCAGTCGACGACGGCCCCAGACGTCGACGTTGTCGACGGTGCCACCGCTGGTGCGGATGACGTTGAGGAACTTGTCGAGACTGGGAGCGACGGTGCGCTCATCGATCTCGGGATCCAGGATCACCATGAGTTCGTACTGATGCGTCACTAACCCACCTCCTTCGGACTTGAACGGTCGCAGACGATCTGCGACAGGAGGGTATGTGCATCTGTCCGCGCGGGGCAAAGGAGTCCCGTTGCCGGGCGGACAACCTCAGAAGACTACCGGATGGGGAGGGACGGCACCAGACCGCGGGGCGCGGACGTGCGGATCCGCGCCGGTCAGCCCTGCTCGGCCGCCCACCAGGCGACGAGGCGGCGCGTGGCCTCGCCCTCGGGAAGCGGCCCCTCGTCCAGCCGCAGCTCCAGGAGGAAGCGGTAGGCGCGGCCGACGACCGGGCCCGGCGGCACGTCGAGGATGCGCATGATCGCCTCGCCGTCGAGGTCGGGACGCACCGCGGCCATCTCCTCCTGCTCCGCCAACTCGGCGATGCGCGCCTCGAGGTCGTCGTACGCGAAGCCGAGGCGGTCCGCCTTCCGGCGGTTCTGCGTCGTGACGTCCGCGCGGGTGAGCATGTGCAGCCGCTCGAGCTCGGGACCCGCGTCGCGGACGTACCGGCGCACGGCGGAGTCGGTCCAGCCGCCCTCGGTGTACCCGAAGAAGCGCAGGTGCAGCTCGATGAGCCGGGCCACCGAGGCGACCGTGTCGTTGTCGAACCGCAGCGCGCGGAGCCGCCGCTTGGCCATCTTCGCGCCGACCACGTCGTGGTGGTGGAAGGTGACGACCCCGCCCGGCTCGAGCCGGCGGGTGGAGGGCTTGCCGATGTCGTGGAGGAGGGCGGCCAGGCGGAGGACGAGATCCGGCGCGGCACCCGGGTGGCGGGAGCGCTCGTGGTCGATGGCCTGGTCGAGGACCTGGAGCGAGTGCTGGTACACGTCCTTGTGCCGGTGGTGCTCGTCGGCCTCGAGCTTCATGGCCGGGAGCTCCGGCAGCACGTGCTCGGCGAGGCCCCCCTCCACCAGCAGGTCGAGCCCCGCGCGCGGCTCGGGGGTGCGGAGCAGCTTGGACAGCTCGTCGCTCACGCGCTCCACGGAGATGTCGAGGATCCGCGGGGACATGTCCCGGATCGCGGCGAGCGCGGCGTCGTCGAGGTGGAAGCCCAGCTGGGAGGCGAACCGCACGGCGCGCATCATGCGCAGCGGGTCGTCGCCGAAGGAGACCTTCGGGGCGACGGGGGTGCGGAGCACCTGGGAGAGGAGGTCGTCGATGCCGCCCGAGGGGTCGACCAGCACGACCTGCGGGAGACGCACGGCGAGCGCGTTGACGGTGAAGTCGCGGCGCACGAGGTCCTCCTCCAGGGAGGAGCCGAACTCGACCTCGGGCTTCCGGGAGACGCCGTCGTACTGGTCCGTGCGGTAGGTCGTGATCTCGACCTGCTCGCCTCGCACCCGGGCGCCGATGGTGCCGAAGGCGCGCCCGATGTCCCAATGCGCGTCGGCGACCGGCTTCACGATCTCGAGGATGCGGTCGGGGCGGGCATCCGTCGTGAGGTCGAGGTCCGTGGCGTCGCGGCCGAGGAACGCGTCGCGCACCGGGCCGCCGACGAGGGCCAGCTCATGCCCGGCCTCATGGAAGGCGCGTGCCAGCACGGCGACGGGGGGCGATGCGGCCAGCTCGCGGAGACGCTCGAGGGCCTGTGCGACGCTGTGCATGGTCGGACAGTCTACGGCGGTGCCCCGTCGCGCATCCGGCCTCCACGGCGAGCGCGCACGGGCCGCGCGGGACCCGCGCTTTAGAATCGCCAGATGCACGCCGCGCCTCGACACGACGCCGGCCCCACCCGCACGGACAGAGCCCTCCGGCTGATCCGGCGAACCGCGCGACGCACGATCTCCACCCTCGTGTGCGCCACGGTCGCCGCCGGGACGCTCGCCGCCGGGACGGTCGCGGCTCCCGCGACCCCGGCGCAGGCGGCCACCGAGGGGGTGACGCTCACCGTCACCCCGTCCTCGGAGGGGATCCTCGCGCCCGGCGAGGACCTCACGGTGACGGTCTCCGTCGTCAACGGCACGGACACCGCGGTTCCGGCCGGACGCATCGACCTCGACCTCAACCGCACCGTGCTGGACACGCGCACGGAGCTCGACGGCTGGCTCGACACCGCGGCGACCGACGCGAACTCCCGCACCGGACCCCGCATCGGGCGGACCGACAGCCCGGAGGTGCCCGCCGGCGGCACCGTCGACGTGCCCCTCACCATCCCGTCGGGCACCGTGGCCCTGCAGGGCAGCCGCGGCGGCTTCGGCCCGCGCGGACTCACCGCGGAGCTCGCGGCAGGCGGGGTCGACGTGGCGACCGGGCGCGGCGCACTCGTCTGGAGCCCGGGCGAGGATCCCGCACCCGTGCCCGTCGCGGCGGTCATGCCGCTGACGGTGCCGCCCAGCGCGTCCGACTTCATCGACGCCGAGGCCCTCGCGACCTACACCTCCCCCGGCGGCACCCTCGCGCGCCAGCTCGACGCCGTGTACGGCCGCCCCGTCGCGGTCGGCATCGATCCGCGCATCCTCGCGTCCATCCGGATCCTCGGGGTCGACGCCCCGGAATCCGCCGTGGACTGGCTGCAGCGCCTCCGCGAGATGCCCAACGAGACCTTCGCCCTGGCGTGGGCGGACGCCGACGTGGCCGTCCAGTCGCAGGCCGGCGCCGCGACCCTCCTCGGGCCCACCGACGCCTCCTACGCCGTGCAGGCGCCCCGGTTCGCCGAGCCGGGGTCGACGCCCGCCCCCACGCCCACGGAGACGCCGGCGCCGGACGCGACGAGCGGATCGGCGTCCGCCGCCGTCTCGACCGAACCCGCCGAGGAGCCCACGGAGGAGCCGGAGCCGAGCCCCAGCCCCGCCGCGCCCGTCCTCTCGCCCGTCCCGAGCCTCGAGGACCTCACGGCCTGGGACCACACGATCCCGGGTGTCGCCTGGCCGGCCGCCGGCACCATGACCTCCGACGACCTCGGCGTCCTCGCCGCCAGCGGCGTCACCACCGCGGTCCTCGCGAGCGGCGACGTGCAGGCGGCCGGCACCGCGGCCGTCCCCGCGCCCGTCGGCGCGACCGGCACCGTGGGCGACATGAGGATCCTCGTCACGGACAGCCGGGTCTCGGCGCTCGTCGACCAGGCGCTCTCCGCGGCGACGGACGAGTCCTTCGGGATCGCGCTCGCGCAGCTCTCGGCCACCCTCGCGGCCGACGCGCGGGAGGACGACGGCCACGTCGTCGTCGCGGGCCTCGAGCGCGGCTGGGCGGCCTCCGGAGCGCGCCTGGGCCAGCTGCTCGACGCGATCCAGGCCCTCCCCTTCAGCGACACCGCCGCGGCGACCACCGCGCTCGGCAGCCCCTCGGTGCCGCTGCAGGTCGTGGACCAGCCCGAGGACGCCGGCCGCGTCCAGCGCGTCGCCGACGCGATGTCGCTCGAGGCGCAGGTGGACGCGTTCGCGAGGGCGGTGGAGCGGCCGGAGCTCATCACCGGCCAGCAGCGCATGCTCCTGCTCGCGACGCTCTCCAACCGTTGGCGGGACGACCCGGACGGGCTCGTGACCGTCCAGGACGGTTACACCGCCCAGGCGGACGGGGTGCTGGGTTCCGTGGCCATCACCACCCGCCAGAACACCGTGATCAGCGACACGACGAGCCTCCTCATCAACGTCAGCAACGAGCTCGACCAGCCCGTCACCGTGCGGCTGTCGATCATCGCCGGCAGCGGCCGGATCCGCGTCGACGACTCCGCGGTCGTCACCGTGCCCGCGCACGGCAGCGCCTCCGCCCGACCGCCGATCACCTCCATCTCCAACGGCGACGTCGTGGTCACGGCACGCCTGACCACCGAGGACGGCACGGTCCAGATCGGGGACAGCGCGCCCGTCGAGCTCTTCATCCGCGCCGGGTTCGAGGCCGTCGTCACCACGCTGTTCGTCGCGGCCGTGGCCCTCCTGTTCGGCTTCGGCCTGTTCCGCAGCATCCGCAAGCGCCGCCGCGCCCGAGCCCGGCAGCTCGCCGGCCTGCCCGAGGAGATCGATGACTGACCGGACCGCGTCGCGCACCTCCGCATCGGACCGGACATGACCGCGGCCCCCGCCTCCCGCGGCGGCGGCATCGGCCGCGCGTCCGCACTCCTGGCGTCGGGGACGTTCGTCTCGCGCATCCTCGGCTTCGTCAAGGCCATCGTGCTGCTGCAGACCATCGGCGCGACCCTCGGCAGCTCCAACGCCTTCTCGAACGCCAACCAGCTGCCCAACAACATCTACGTGATCATCGCCGGCGGCGTCCTGAACGCCGTCCTCGTGCCGCAGGTCGTGCGGGCCGCGAAGCACGCGGACGGCGGCGCCGGCTACATCAACAAGCTCGTCACCATCGCGATCGTCGTGCTCGGCGGCGTCACGGTCCTCGCGACCGTGGGCGCCCCCGTGGTGTCCCGCCTGTACGCCGCCACCCTGCCGCCGGACGTGTTCGCGCTGGTCGTCGCGTTCGCGTACTGGTGCCTGCCGCAGATCCTCTTCTACGGCCTCTACGCGGTGCTCGGCGAGGTCCTCAACGCGCGGGGCTCGTTCGGGCCGTTCACCTGGGCGCCGGTCCTCAACAACGTCGTCGCGATCGCCGGCCTCCTCCTCTTCCAGGCCATGTTCGGATCCGGGAGCCGCCCCGTCGACGACTGGAGCCTCGACAAGATCGTCGTGCTCGCGGGATCCGCGACCCTCGGCGTGGTCGCGCAGGCGCTCATCCTGTTCGTCTTCTGGCGCCGCGTGGGTCTCCGCTTCCGCTTCGACTTCGCCTGGCGGGGCGTCGGCCTCGGCACCGCGGGCCGCCTCGCGGGCTGGACCTTCGGGATGCTCGTCGTCACGCAGCTCGCCGGCATCGCCCAGTCGAACGTCGCCAACATCGCGGCCACCTCGGACAGCCCGTCGAGCACCATCCTGCTGAACGCGTGGCTGTTCTTCATGCTCCCGCACTCGATCTTCGCCGTCTCCATCGCCACCGCGTACTTCACGCGCATGAGCACCCACGCGGGCGAGGGCGACCACGACAGCATGCGGGTCGACCTCTCCTCCGCGATCCGCACCGTCGCGCTCATGACGGTCCTCTCGACCGCGCTCATCGCCGTCCTCGCCGGTCCCGTCGCCCGGGTGATGGTGTCGGGCGACTCGGGCGAGGTGCGCGGGTACGGCGTGGTGCTCATCGCGTTCATCCTCGGCCTGCCGGCGTTCAGCACCCTCTTCGTCCTGCAGCGCGCCTTCTACGCGCTCTCGGACACGCGCACGCCCTTCTTCATCCAGTGCGCCCAGGTCGTGGTGTTCATCGCCGGCGCGCTGGTCATCGCGCAGCAGCCCGTCGAGCTGATCGGCGTGGGGCTCGCCGTCCTGCAGACCGTCACCGTCACCGGGCAGGCCGTGCTCGCGGCGGTCCTGCTCCGCCGCCGGATCGGGCGCATCGACGGGCACCGGATCCTCCGCAGCTCCGTCCGCTTCGCCGTCGCGGCCGTGCCGACGACCCTGGTCGGCCTGGCACTGCTCCAGCTGGTCTCGGGGGGCGCCTTCACCGGCATCGGCGTGGACTCGAAGGGCTCGGCCCTCCTGGTCGGGATCCCGATCGCCGCCGTCATGACGGCCGTCTACCTGGCCTCCCTGGCCGCGATGCGATCCTCCGAGCTGCAGCAGCTCGCCGGTCCCGTGCTGCGCCGCATCCGCCGCCGCTGACCCCTCCGACGGACGCCGGACGGGCTCTCGCGCGACGCCGCCCGCATGCGCGCCGTCGCCCGGTGGAGGCCAAGGAATAGCCGCTACCGTGGGTCTGTTGCAGAGGTGAGCGGGCGCCGGGACGGTGCCCCGCCGAGCAGTGGAGGAGAAGCCGTCGTGCGTCAGATCATCATCATCGGTTCGGGTCCCGCGGGATACACGGCCGCCATCTACGCCGCCCGCGCCAACCTCACCCCCCTCCTCATCGCGAGCTCGGTCGAGGCCGGCGGCGAGCTCATGAACACCACCGAGGTCGAGAACTACCCGGGCTTCCCCGAGGGCATCCAGGGCCCCGACCTCATGATGGCGATGCAGGCGCAGGCCGAGAGGTTCGGCACGGAGGTCGTCCTCGACGACGTGACCTCGGTCGAGCTCCAGGGCGACGTCAAGCGCGTCACGCTCGGCAACGGCGACGTGCACGAGGGCCTCGCGGTCATCGCCGCGACCGGATCCGCGTACCGCAAGCTCGGCCTCCCGTCGGAGGACCGCCTGAGCGGCCACGGCGTCTCGTGGTGCGCCACCTGCGACGGCTTCTTCTTCCGCCAGAAGACCATCGCGGTCGTCGGCGGTGGCGACAGCGCCATGGAGGAGGCCACCTTCCTCACCCGCTTCGCGGAGAAGGTCTACGTGATCCACCGCAAGGACAGCCTGCGCGCGTCGAAGATCATGCAGGACCGCGCGTTCGAGAACCCGAAGATCGAGTTCGTCTGGAACGCGCAGGTGGTCGACATCACGGGTGGCGAGAAGGTCGACGGCGTCGTGCTCGAGGACACGGTCACGGGCGAGCAGCGACCGCTGGCGCTCGACGGCCTCTTCATCGCCATCGGCAACGACCCCCGCACGCACCTGTTCCACCAGCAGCTGGAGCTGACGAGCGAGGGCACCATCGCCGTCGAAGGCCGCTCCTCCCGTACGAACCTGCCGGGCGTGTTCGCGGCCGGCGACGTGATCGACCCCACCTACCGCCAGGCCATCACGGCCGCGGCGTCGGGCACCATCGCGGCGCTGGACGCCGAGCACTTCCTCGCGTCGCTGCCCGACACCCTGCTCGACGCGGCGTCGGACGGCCCGGAGGGCCCTGCCGGCCACGGTGCCCCCGCCGCCGGCAGCGCGGTCGACCCCGACGGCGAGCTCGTCGGCGCCGATCGCCTGTAGTCCTCGCGGCGCCTCACGACGCCCGACAGCACCGAAGGACCCGGGAACCGCCCGGCTCCCCCCGAATCCCACGAAGGAGCACCCATGTCCCACTCCCGCGACGTCACCGACGCCAGCTTCCAGGCCGACGTCCTCGACGCCGAGAAGACCGTCATCGTCGACTTCTGGGCGCCCTGGTGCGGCCCGTGCAAGGCCGTCTCCCCCGTCCTCGACCAGATCGCCGCCGAGAACCCCGGCATCGAGCTCGTCAAGATCGACGTGGACGACAACCCCGAGGTCGCCATGAAGTACAAGATCACGTCCATCCCGGCGATGAAGGTCTTCCGCGGCGGCGAGGTCGTCAAGACCGTCATCGGCGCCAAGCCGAAGCCCGCGCTCGAGCAGGAGTTCGCCGAGTTCCTCAAGTAGCACTCCCCCCCCCCGCGCATCACCGCGGGACGCACCATCCGGAGGGCCCGGCACCACCAGGTGCCGGGCCCTCCGTCATCCCCCGGCGCCGGGTACGGCCCTCGGTGCCGGCCGCCGCCCTCCCGCCCCGCACCGCGCCACGGACCGCGAGGGGCCGCCCATTAGGCTGGACGGCAATCGGACAGTGAGAGACGTGACGTGACACCTGCAGGCACCCCCCGCGATCCCGCGGGCACCAACCTCGACCCCTGGTTCCCCCACTACGCGGAGAGGACCTCCGGCCTCAGCGCCTCCGAGGTCCGCGCCCTCTTCGCCGTGGCCTCCCGTCCCGAGGTCGTCTCGCTGGCCGGCGGCATGCCGTTCGTCTCCGCGCTCCCGCAGGAGCTCATCGTCACGGCCATGGAGAAGGTCATGCGCGAGCGCGGACCGGTCGCCCTCCAGTACGGCGGTGGGCAGGGCACACCCGAGCTCCGCGAGGACATCCTGGAGATCATGGCGCTCGAGGGCATCCGCGGCAGCGTCGACGACATCGTCACCACCACGGGCTCCCAGCAGGCGCTCGACCTCGTCACGAAGCTGTTCATCGACCCGGGCGACGTGATCCTGGCCGAGGCGCCCAGCTACGTCGGGGCGATCGGCGTCTTCCGCAGCTACCAGGCCGTCGTGGAGCACGTGGTCATGGATGACGAGGGCCTCGTCCCCGAGGCGCTGCGTGAGGCGATCGCCCGCATCCGCGGCGAGGGGCGCACCATCAAGTTCCTCTACACGGTCCCGAACTTCCACAACCCGGCCGGGGTCACCATGTCGGCCGCGCGTCGTCCCGAGATCCTGGAGATCTGCCGGTCGAACGACATCCTCGTCCTCGAGGACAACCCCTACGGCCTCCTGTGGTTCGACCGCCCGGCACCCGACGCCCTGCGGAGCCTGGACGACGAGGGCGTCATCTACCTCGGGTCGTTCTCCAAGACGCTCGCTCCCGGGTTCCGGGTCGGCTGGGCGCTGGCGCCGCACGCCATCCGCGAGAAGCTGATCCTGGCCCAGGAGTCCGCCGTCCTCTCCCCCAGCTCCTTCAGCCAGCTGATCATCTCGGAGTACCTGCACGCCTCGGATTGGAAGGGCCAGATCGACACCTTCCGCGGCGTGTACCGCGAACGCCGCGACGCGACGCTCTCCGCGCTCCAGGAGCACCTCCCGAGCCTCAGCTGGACCGTGCCGAACGGCGGCTTCTACGTGTGGCTGAAGCTGCCCGAGCAGCTCGACTCGAAGCAGATGCTGCCCCGCGCCGTCACCGCCCTCGTGGCCTACACGCCCGGTACCGCGTTCTACGCGGACGGACGGGGGCGCGACGCCATCCGCCTGTCGTTCTGCTACCCCACCCCGGAGCGCATCCGCGAGGGGGTCCGACGCATGTCGACCGTCATCGACGACGAGCTGGACCTCCTCAGCACGTTCTCGGGCACGGGAGCGCTCGCGTCCCGCCCCACCACGTCCGTGGCCGCCCCGCCCCCGGACCTGGACTGACCCCACCACCGCACGCCCTCGGACACCGCACACGACTGGATCGAGCATCATGACCGCACACGACCCCCTCTCCGTCGTCGTCCTGGCCGGCGGCATCTCCCACGAGCGCGACGTGTCGCTCCGCAGCGGACGCCGGGTCGCCGATGCGCTGCGCAGCGCCGGGGTCGACGCCACCCTCCGCGACCCGGACGCGACCCTGCTCGACTTCCTCCGGGAGACCCCTCCCGCCGTCGTGTGGCCGGTCCTGCACGGCGCGAGCGGCGAGGACGGCGCCCTCCTCGGTCTGCTCGAGCTGGCGGGCGTCCCCTACGTCGGATCCTCCGCGCGCTCCGCCCGGCTCGCCTGGGACAAGCCGACCGCGAAGGCGCTCGCGGAGGCGGCGGGACTCCGCACCCCGCGCTCGATCACCCTGCCGAAGGACACCTTCCGCGAGCTGGGCGCCGCCGCCGTGCTGCGCCTGGTCACGGAAACCGTCCCGGCTCCGTATGCCGTCAAGCCCGCCCGCGGGGGCTCGGCCCAGGGAGTCACCATCGTCCGCGATGCCGAGGCCCTCCCCCGGGCCATGGTCGATGCCTACACCTACGGTGACGTCGCGCTCATCGAGCAGCTCGTCGAAGGCACCGAGATCGCCATCGGCGTGCTCGACACGGGCGACGGCCCGCAGGCCCTGCCCGCCACGGAGATCGTGCCCACATCCGGCGTGTACGGGTACGAGGCGCGCTACAACGCCGGGCTGACCCGCTTCTACACCCCGGCGCGCGTCTCGCCCGAGGCGGCCGCCGCAGTGGCGGACGCCGCGGTGCGGATCCACATCGCGCTCGGCATCGGACAGGTCTCGCGGGTCGACATCATCGTCGACGCGGACGGGGCACCCTGGTTCCTGGAGGTGAACGTCATCCCCGGCATGACGGAGACGTCCCTCCTCCCCCAGGGTCTCGCTGCCGCTGGTGTCGAGGTCGGTGAGCTGTACCGCCGCCTGGCCGAGGCGGCCCTCGGCGCCCGCTCGTCCGACTGATCCCGCTCGTCCTACTGATCCCCCTGTACGCGCCGACGCCGGTTCGTCACGCTGACGGGTGCGTGGGTCCCTGACGGGTGCGTGGGTCCCTGACGGGTGCGTGGGTCCCTCACGGGCAGGTCCGTGCAAAGCCGGCGGCTGTCCGACGGTCGAGCTCCCGTGGGCCAGGGCCGACCCCAGGTGCAGACGGGCTCCGTGCTCACGCGCACATGACGCGCGGCGTCCTCGTGCGCGAGTGCGTGACATCCATCAGCCGAGAGGGCATTTCCGTGCCCCGCGTCGTCGCAGAACCCGATCAGGGACACTCCGGCAGTCGGGGTACCGGAGAGCCATGGGCCTCAGACCGGATCGCCGCCGGGGACGCCCATCTCCTGCACGATGCGCGTGAGGTCACCGAGCGTCGCGAAGTCGATGATGATCTGCCCCTTCTGCGCCGACATCGTCACGCGCGCACTGGTGTTGAAGTGGTCGCCGATGCGCTGCGCTGCCTCGTCGAGATGCGCGGTCCGGGACGATGCGGCGCTTTTCCGCGGCGTGGTCGTGCGCTGGCCGCGCTGAGCCGCGGCCTCCGCCGCCCTCACGGAGAGGTCTTCATTGACGATCTTGTCGGCGAGGTGGCGCATGGCCTCCTCGTCCCCCGACGAGAGGATCGCCCGAGCATGACCGGCAGAGAGCACGCCGGCAGCGACGCGGTGCTGGACCTCCTGCGGAAGGCGGAGCAGACGGATCGTGTTGGTGATCTGGGGCCGCGAGCGTCCCAGCCGCTGGGCCAGCTCGTCCTGCGTGATGGCGAAGTCCGCGAGCAGCTGCTGGTAGGCGCTTGCCTCCTCCAGAGGGTTCAGCTCCGACCGGTGGAGATTCTCGAGGAGCGCATCTCGCAGCATCGACTCGTCGGCGGTGTCCTTGATGACCGCGGGGATCGCGGCGAGCCCGAGCTCCTTGGTGGCGCGCAATCGGCGCTCGCCCATGACGAGCTCGTACTTCTCCTTGCCCTCGGCGTCCGCGCCCAGGGGCCGGACCACGATGGGCTGGAGCACTCCGTACTCCCGGATCGACACGACGAGCTCCTGTAGCTCATCCGGTCGGAAGTCCGTCCGCGGCTGCTGTGCGTTGGGCGTGATGTCCGCGGGATCGAGGTTCGCGAGACGGGCGCCAGGCACCTCGACGAGCTCCGGATCACCGGACTTCGCTGGCGATCCCGTGGGCCCTCCGCCCTGGACGCCGCTCGGCGCGCCCGCACCGACGCTGTCCGGGAAGAATACATCGACGGGCCGGCTGCGCTCGTCGGAAGTCGGGATGAGCGCTCCGATGCCGCGTCCCAGGCCGGTTCTCTTGGTTGCCATTACTTGTGCGCTCCTCGGTGTGCGATCTCCGCTGCCGCTTCCAGATAGGACAGGGCGCCAGGAGAGTTGGGGTCGTAGCTGATGACGCTCTGGCCGTAGCTGGGTGCCTCACTGATGCGCACCGATCGTGGGATGAGCGTCGTGAGCGTCTGCTGCGGGAAGTGCTCCCGGACTTCCGCGGCCACCTGCTGAGCGAGGTTCGTGCGGCCGTCGTACATGGTGAGCAGGATGGTGCTCATCTGCAGCTCCGGGTTCAGATGCTGGGCGATGAGCTCGATGTTGGACAGCAGCTGACTCAGCCCCTCCAGCGCGTAGTACTCGCACTGGATGGGGATGAGCACCTCCTTCGCAGCACTGAAGGCGTTGATGGTCAGGAGACCGAGCGAGGGCGGGCAATCGATCAGGACGTAGTCGATGTCACGACCGGCCTCAGAGCCGAGGAACACGTCCAATGCCCCTCGGAGACGACGTTCGCGCTGGTCCAACGTGACCAGCTCGATCTCCGCGCCGGCGAGATGGATGGTCGCAGGAACGCAGAAGAGCGTGTCGAACTCGGGACTGCGTTGTACGGCTTCCGAGATCGGGACGTCGTTCACGAGGACGTCGTAGACGCTGGGGAGTTCCGTCGACCGATCGGCACCGAGGGCCGTGGACGCATTGCCCTGTGGATCGAGGTCGATCACCATGGTTCGCGACCCGGATTTGGCCAGCGCCGCAGCCAGGTTGACGGTGGACGTGGTCTTGCCCACACCCCCCTTCTGATTGGCGATCGTCAGCACCCGAGTTGCGGGAGGTCGCGGGAGGATCAGACCGGCGAGTGCCTTGCGGCGTCGGCTGGTCTCCGAGATCTCCCGTGCGATCGGGCTGAGTTCGTCATCCACGAGGATCCCCCATTCGTTTGGACACGACCATTCGTCGTCTTTCGCATCCGTGATGTTTCACGTGGAACATGGCCGTTCGTGGTGCAAGCAGGAAAGCGAATATTGCTCTGGTCAGGCTTTTCCTTTGCCGGGCATGCTGGCGGGTCACGCGACGCGGGCCCTGATCACGCGGGTGACCTCCGAGACCTGACCCTCGCCCAAGGTGAGTACTTCCACGTCCTCCAAGTGGAACTTCCGGATGGCCTTGCTCGCCGCCTCGACCTCGCGTTCCGCATTGGCGCCCTTCATCAGCACGAGCTCCCCGTCAGTTCGAATGAGCGGCACGGTCAAGGGAATCAGCTTGGAGAACGCGCTGACCGCCCGCGCTGTCACCTGATCGAGTGTGTAGGCGCGCGCCACGTCCTCGGCCCTAGCGCGTCGGACGGCGACATTGGACAGGCCCAGGTGCTGCACCTGCTCCTCGAGCCACGCTACGCGGCGCTCCATGGGTTCAATGAGCACGAACTCGACGTCTGGGCGAGCGATGGCGAGAACCAGGCCCGGAAGTCCGGCACCTGATCCGATGTCGCCGACGAGGCCGGGGCGCAGCAGCGGAGCGAGGAGGACCGAATTCAGGACATGGCGTGTCCACAGGCGAGGTGGCTCCAATGGACCGATCAGGCCGAGCTCCTCACCCCGCTCCCCTAGTTGGCGAGTGAACTCGCGCGCCACGTCGATACGGTCTCCGAACAGCTCAGCGGAGACTGCGGGTTCCGCCTCGATCAGGACCTCATCGGGCATTCTTGATCCATCCTGTGGTCGTGCTTCGTCAATGCCCTGGGTCGAGCGTCATCCGGCCTGCCATCAGCTCGATCACGACGAGCAGAACCACGATCGTCCGAGTTTAGCGTCGATCGGTCGGGCCCCACGCACCTACCAATGACCGATCGCCCTCACGGGCCCCTCCGTACCGAGGGCGCCAGGCACCGAATGTTTCACGTGAAACCGAGCGGTCTCGCAGGCGCAAAAGCGCCACTGCGAGGCAGGGGCCTCGTGCTCAGACGACGGGAACCGCCTGCGCCTTGCGCCGCACTCCAGAGAGCTATGGAGACGACGATGGTGCGGTGATCGCAGGGAGCTCTGTAGATTCCGCATCCGCCGTGGGCACAAGCGTGATGCCTGAGGTCTCGTCATGTTTCACGTGAAACATGACAGGTGTATCTTCGTCGGTCCGCCTCCACCCAGCATCTCGGGCGGTCACGCAATATGCATGGAAGCAGAACATCTCCCCTGATCCCTCTCGAACGGATTCGCGTCCACACAGTACGTCGGTAGGTCAATGACTACGACAGTCACCTACCGCGGGATGTGACGTGAAATGATCCTGACGCTCACCATCCGCGCGGCCGCATCGACACAACGACGGTCGGCCACGCGACGGTGTCGCGAGTTTCACGTGAAACAGGACATCAGAATACAGATCCGAATCCGACGAGATCACCTGCGACTCGGCGAGGCTCTCGCATCCACCAGCGTGCGGATTTAACGGAGTGAGCACGCACCGACGACCATGGTGATCGAAGCCAGCCGCCGAGGACATTCGGGCAAAGACGACCATCCAGACCGAGCGACGACCTTGGAGGTGCCAGCAGCACCGAGGGGGAGTGGAACGCATACGGCATGAAGATGTCGCATTGCGGTCGACGTCGGGCTACACGAGGCTCGGGAACTTTGGTAGCACGACCGTGCTACTCCATCACCCTGCATGAATGAAGGAGGCCCGTTCCATCAGGAACGGGCCTCTTCGAATTCTGCCGGGGGATCAGGCCTTGCTGATCACCGTGTGCCGGTCGCGGCCTTCGCCTTCGGACTCCGACGTGTAGCCCTTCTCCGCGACGATGTCATGCACCAGCTTGCGCTCGTACGAGGACATGGGGGGCAGCGACGCGCTTGCCGAGCCCGCCGAGATGCGCTCTACGGCCCGATCGACGAGCTGCGCGAGCTCCACCTGGCGGGCATCACGCGAACCTCCCACGTCGAGGATCAGACGGCTGAACGCACCCGTCTTGTTCTGCACGGCGAGGCGCGTCAGCTCCTGCAACGCCGTCACGGTCTCCGGGTTGGACAGCAGACGGAGATCCTCGGAGTCGGCCGCGTCCACGGAGACGTACGCCCTGCCACCGCGCTGATCGATATCGATGTCGCCGTCGAGATCGCAGATGTCGAGGAGCTCCTCGATGTAGTCCGCAGCGATGTCACCCTCATCGACCGCCCCTGCGCCGGCGCCTTCAGGAGCAGCCACGAGCTCTTCTGCAGACTGCGTGGGGGAGGCGTCGTCGGCCACGACGTCGGGGGTCGAGGTGTCGGTCGTGTCGCTCATCGGCTCTTGGATCCTGCCTGCTTCTTGGCACGGTTCTTTCCGACCGGCTGCTGACGCTGCGCCGGCTTGCGCTCCTCGACGACGATCGTCGACGGCTCCGTGGAGCCCTCCGGAGCCACGAGCTTGCCCTTCTTGGCCAGACGCGCCTCACGCGCACGTGCGGCCTCGCTGCCGGGCGTCGGCATGTTGCGGATGACGAGGAACTGCTGGCCCATGGTCCAGAAGTTCGAGACGAGCCAGTAGAACATGACGCCGAGGGGGAACGCGATGCCTGAGACGGCGAAGACCAGGGGGAGGATGTAGAGCAGGATGCGCTGCTGCTTGAACATCGGGCTGGCCTTGGTCTCCTCGGACATGTTCTTGGCCATGATCTGCAGCTGCGTGATGAACTGCGACGCGCTCATGAGGATGACCATGGTCGTCGCGATCACGATGACGGTGATGTTGCCGTTCGCCGTCGAGATCGCGGACTGGAGCGGCGCCCCGAGGAACACCGACTCGCCGAACGAACGCGAGAGCTGGGCGTTCAGCAGTCCGATGCCGGGGAGCTCCTCGACCGCCGCCCGGTGGAGCACCGAGTAGAGGGAGAAGAAGATCGGCATCTGCAGCAGCAGGGGAAGGCAGCTGCTGAGGGGATTGGTGCCCGTGTCCTTGTAGAGGGCCATGGTCTCGCGGGACATGGCCTCGCGGGAGAACTGGTCCCGCTTGCCCTTGTACTTGTCCTGGATCTTCTTCAGCTGCGGCGCGACCTCCATCATGCGGCGCTGGTTCTTGATCTGGCGGACGAAGATGGGGATGAGCGCCGCCCGCACCACGAGCACGAGGCCCACGATGGAGAGCACCCAGGTGGCGCCGTTGTCGGGGTCCAGCCCGAGGCTGGTCCAGAGCGTGTGGAAGCCGACCAGGATGAGTTCGATGACCCACTTGATCGGCCACAGGATCGTTCCGAGGAAGTCCATGAGGTGGTCGTTAGCCCTTTCCGTGGCTGGGTGCGACGACGAATCCGAGCCTCGTGCGTCGATACTGCGGGACCCGACGAGCGGGGACGTCGTCGATGCCGCCCTCCGCCCAGGGGTGGCATCGGCACACGCGCCATGCGGCCAGGAAGCCGCCGCGGAGGACGCCGTGCTCCTGCACGGCCTCGAGGCCGTATGCGGAGCAGGAGGGGTAGTACCTGCAGACATCCCCGTAGAGAGGGGAGATCGCACGCCGGTAGAGGGTGATCAGCGCGATCACCGCGTTCCGGGGCGCCAGGACGATGGAGGTCAGTACCCTCTTCATATCGTCCTCACGGCCCGCGTCACGGCTGACGCCATCTCCTCCTGCAGGGTAACCCACGGTGTCTGCTCCATGCCTGGCAGTACGCGGATCACGATGGACGTCCCCGGCGGGACGGTGGGCAGGAGTCCGGCGGAGACCGCCTTCAGGCGTCGCCGGACGAGGTTCCGTGTGACGGCGTTGCCGACCTTCTTCGAGACGATGAACCCGAACCGGGCAGGCGATCCCGCGGGTCCGGCCAGGGCCGAGACCACCGCGGTCGCCGTCGTCGAGCGGCGGCCCCGCCTGACGATGGTGCGGTAGTCCGCACCGCTCGTCACGCGGTTCCGCCGAGCGAGCACGTGCTACGCGGAGAGCTCGGTGCGTCCCTTGCCACGGCGGGCGGCGAGGATGGCACGGCCGGCACGGGTGCGCATGCGGAGGCGGAAGCCGTGCTTCTTGGCCTTCTTGCGGTTGTTCGGCTGGAAGGTGCGCTTGCTCACAGTGAGTCTCCACTCAGGTTGGTCCACGGGGCCGACGAGTGCGGCTGGGAAGATGGGGCAGCCTCGACAGGCTGGGTCAACTGCCTAAATCTACGGGGCGAGGGCCCTCCGGTCAAACCCGCGAACGGGATCGTGATTATCCACACGGGGAGCCGATCGGCCGGTATTGACATGCCGTCGTGGATAGGGTCGATTTGTCCTGATCCCCGACAGTGGCTACCGTGTGGCGTGGCCGCGACGCGTCGGGGATCGCCCGCGCGGTGCTGACGGCCCGTTCGCACACAGGGTGGATAACCCTGTGAGTAACTATGCTGTCCGCGGTCGCGGTACCCGGATGGTCCGCACCCTCGGAGCCTCCGGGGGCGGACGCCGCACGCTCGACCGCGACGCCCTTCCAGCGTCGACAGCAGCCCGCGCACCGTGTGGCGGCCCCGGCATCCGCCGCGGGACCGAGCCCGGCGACGGCAGATGGGGAAACATGTCCGACCGCTCCGACCCGACGCACGCGATCTGGCAGAAGGTGCTCGCCGCCCTCACGGCGGACGACCGGATCACCCCGCAGCTGCACGGGTTCATCAGCCTCGTGGAGCCCAAGGGCGTCATGACCGGCACCCTCTACCTCGAGGTCCCCAACGACCTCACGCGCGGCATGCTCGAGCAGCGCATCCGCGTCCCGCTCCTCAACGCCATCGGCTCCCTCGACGAGGCCGCCGGCGTGAGCAACTTCGCGATCGTGGTCAACCCCGAGATCGCACAGGACGCCTTCGCCCAGCACCCCGAGCCGGCGACCGAGCAGCCGTACATCGAGACCCCGACCATCACCGCGCCGACGGACAACCCCGGGCTCCCGGCGTCGCCGTCGCGCGGCGACTCCCGCCTCAACCCGAAGTACGGCTTCGACACCTTCGTCATCGGCGGATCCAACCGCTTCGCCCACGCCGCCGCGGTCGCGGTCGCCGAGGCACCCGCGAAGGCGTACAACCCCCTCTTCATCTACGGGGACTCCGGGCTGGGCAAGACCCACCTCCTGCACGCGATCGGGCACTACGCGATCAGCCTCTACCCCGGCATCCGCGTGCGCTACGTGAGCTCCGAGGAGTTCACCAACGACTTCATCAACTCGATCGCGAACAACCGGTCGTCGCTCTTCCAGTCGCGCTACCGCGACAACGACATCCTCCTGATCGACGACATCCAGTTCCTCCAGGGCAAGGACTCCACGCAGGAGGCCTTCTTCCACACCTTCAACACGCTGCACGACCACAACAAGCAGGTGGTCATCACGAGCGACCTGCCGCCGAAGCACCTCACGGGCTTCGAGGACCGCATGCGGTCGCGCTTCGAATGGGGCCTCATCACCGACGTGCAGGCGCCCGACCTCGAGACCCGCATCGCGATCCTCCGCAAGAAGGCGCAGAGCGAGAAGCTGCAGGTGCCGGACGACATCCTCGAGTACATGGCCACGAAGGTCACGTCGAACATCCGCGAGCTCGAGGGCACCCTCATCCGGGTCACCGCGTTCGCGAGCCTGAACAAGACCCCGGTCGACCTCGCGCTCGTGCAGACGGTCCTGAAGGACCTCATCACGCTGGACGAGGACAACGTCATCGCGCCGGTCGACATCATCAACCACACCGCCAGCTACTTCAAGCTCACCGTGGACGACCTCTACGGGTCCTCGCGGTCGCAGGCGGTGGCCACCGCCCGTCAGATCGCCATGTACCTGTGCCGTGAGCTGACGAACCTGTCGCTGCCGAAGATCGGGCAGCTGTTCGGCAACCGCGACCACACGACGGTCATGTACGCGAACAAGAAGATCACCGAGCTCATGAAGGAGCGCCGTTCCATCTACAACCAGGTGACGGAGCTCACGAGCCGGATCAAGCAGAACCACCGCTACGGCAAGATGTGACGCCGGCGCCGCGCGTCGTCGACGCGTGGACGCCACGGAGCGCGCATGAGGGGTCGGACCGTCGGGTCCGGCCCCTTCGTCGTACCCGGGCCGTCCCGGAGGCTGCGTGCGCGACCCCGTCGGCCCGCACACGCAGCTGCCGTCCGTCGCATCCCCTGCATGGTCATCGGTGGGCGCATGCGGGACGTCCGAGCCACCCGGAGAGCTGTGAGGACAGGGCCGGGAAGCAGCGCGCGACCCTGGGGAAGACGCCCCGAAGCCTTCGACCCGGTGTTCCCCACAGTGTGCACAGAGTGTGGATAACTGTGGAGAACCGCCGGAGCCGTTGTGGGTTCGAGGAGCCCGCCTGTGGAACCGGCTTCGTCGCCGCGACGTCGTTCCGCCGAGTCCCCAGCCCGTTCCACAGCCGTCCCACAACTTCCCGACGTGTAGTTCCCGCTCGATCGCCGGGGATCCGGGAGTTGTCCACAGATTCCACAGCGGTTAAGACTGTTGTCCTTAAAACCCTTAATCGGATGTCGCCCAAGAACCTCAGGGCTGTGGAGGGATCCGCGGTCCCGGCCGCCCCTCACGGCACGGCTAGCATTGACCGACAAATCTTCCGCTCATCGAGGGGTCCACAACGTGAAGTTCCAAGTCAACAGGGACGTCTTCAGCGAGGCGGTCTCGTTCGCCGTCAAGCTCCTGCCGCAGCGGACCACCCTGCCGATCCTCAGCGGCGTGCTCATCGAGGCGACGGAGGACGGGCTGACGCTGTCGTCGTTCGACTACGAGGTCTCGGCGCGCACGCAGATCCAGGCCGACATCGAGGAGGCCGGCCGCGTCCTCGTCTCCGGCCGCCTGCTGGCCGACATCGCGAACCGGCTTCCGAACGCACCCGTGCGGTTCACCACCGAGGACTCGAAGATCACCGTCTCGTGCGGATCCGCGCACTTCACGCTGCTCAGCATGCCCGTGGAGGAGTACCCGACCCTGCCGCAGATCTCCGAGCAGTCGGGCCTGCTGCCGGCGGAGCAGTTCGCCGCCGCCGTCGCCCAGGTCGCCGTCGCGGCGTCCCGCGACGACGTCACCCCCGTCATCACCGGCGTCCAGCTCGAGGTGGGGGAGACCAGCCTCGGCCTCATCGCCACCGACCGGTACCGCGTGGCGGTCCGGGAGATCGACTGGGACGGCGGCGACTCCACGGCGGACGGCACCAGCCGCACCGCGCTGGTCCCGGCCCGCACGTTGCAGGAGATCGGCAAGACCTTCGGGCACAGCGGCACCATCTCCGTCGCCATCACCGACACCGATGACCGCCAGCTCATCGCCTTCAGCGCGGACCGGAAGACCGTGACGTCGCTGCTCATCCGCGGCAACTTCCCGCCGGTCAAGCGGCTCTTCCCCGAGACGGTCGACAACTACGCGGTCATCAACACGGCCGACCTCATCGAGGCCACCCGGCGTGTCCAGCTCGTCCTCGAGCGCGAGGCGGCGCTCCGCTTCACCTTCACCATCGACGGCCTCACCCTGGAGGCCATCGGCTCCGAGCACGCGCAGGCATCGGAGAGCATCGACGCCCTCCTCACCGGCGTGGACACCGTCGTCTCGCTCAAGCCGCAGTTCCTGCTGGACGGCCTCGGCGCCGTCCACTCCGAGTTCGTCCGCCTGTCGTTCACGAAGACGGACAACCCGAACAAGCCCGGTCCCGTGCTGATCACCAGTCAGTCGTCGAAGGACCAGGCTGGAGCAGACAACTACCGGTACCTGCTGCAGCCCAACCTGCTGCTGCGCTAGACCGCGATCAAGGAGAGAACATGCACATCGGACTCGTCGGACTCGGCAAGATGGGCGCCCGCATGCGCGCGCGCCTCGAGGCGAACGGCATCGAGGTGACCGGCTACGACACCAACCCCGACGTCTCCGACGTCGCGACGCTGGACGACCTGGCCGCGGCGCTCCCCGCCCCCCGCCTGGTGTGGGTCATGGTGCCGGCCGGCAAGGTCACGCAGAACGTCGTGGGCGACCTGGCCCGCATCCTGCAGCCCGGCGACCTCGTCATCGATGGCGGCAACTCCAAGTTCACCGACGACTTCGCCCACGCCGGCCTGCTGGCCGAGAAGGGCATCGACTTCGTCGACGCCGGCGTCTCCGGCGGGGTCTGGGGCCTCGAGAACGGCTACGGCCTCATGGTCGGCGGCCCGAAGGAGCAGGTCGAGCGCGCCATGCCCGTCTTCGACGCGCTGCGCCCCGAGGGCCCTCGCGAGGAGGGCTTCGTCCACGTGGGCGACTCCGGTGCCGGGCACTACGCGAAGATGGTCCACAACGGCATCGAGTACGCGATGATGCAGTCGTTCGCAGAGGGCTACGAGCTGCTCGCGGCGAGGAACGACATCATCAAGGACGTCACCGGCACGTTCGAGGCGTGGCAGCGCGGCACCGTCGTCCGCTCGTGGCTCCTCGAGCTGCTGGTCAAGGCGCTCAAGGAGGACCCGGGCTTCGAGGACATCGAGGGCTTCGTGCAGGACTCCGGCGAGGGCCGTTGGACCATCGAGGAGGCGCTCGACAACGCGGTGCCCATGCCCGCCATCAGCGCGTCGATCTTCGCGCGCTTCTCCTCCCGCCAGGAGGACTCCCCGGCCATGAAGGCCGTCGCGGCGCTGCGCAACCAGTTCGGCGGCCACTCGGTGCAGAAGAAGTCCTGACCACCGGATGATCGTCCGTCACCTCTCCCTGGGTGACTTCCGCAACTACACCCGCGCGGACGTCGAGCTCCTGCCCGGTGCCACCCTCTTCGTGGGCAGCAACGGGCAGGGCAAGACCAACCTGGTGGAGGCGCTGGGGTTCCTGAGCACGCTCGGGTCGCACCGCGTCTCCACCGATCAGGCCCTCATCCGCCAGGGGGCCGAGTCCGCCGTGATCCGCGCGCTCCTGCAGCACGCCGGCCGCGAGCTCCGCGTCGAGGTGCAGATCAACAGGGCGGCGGCGAACCGCGCGCAGGTGAACAGCACTCCCACGAAGCCGCGCGAGCTCCCCCGGTACTTCTCCAGCGTGCTCTTCGCACCCGAGGACCTGGCCCTCGTGCGCGGCGATCCCTCCGGCCGTCGCCGGCTGCTCGACCAGCTCCTCGTCCTCCGGACCCCGCGGCTGGCGGGTGTCCTCTCGGACTACGACCGGGCGCTCAAGCAGCGGAACACGCTGCTGAAGTCCGCCCGCGCGCGCGGCATGAAGGCGGATCAGCTCGGCACCCTCGACATCTGGGACGAACGGCTGGTCGCGATCGGCTCGCAGATCATCGCCGCCCGCGGTGCCCTCGTGCAGGACCTCCAGCCGGAGCTCGCGCGGGCCTACCTCGCGGTCGCGGGCTCCGACCACGGCCCCTCCGCACGACCGGAGCTGAGCATCCTGGCCGACGACCCGGGGGAGGACGACGCCGTGGACGAGTCCGGTTCCCGGGACGGAGGTCGGTTCACCCGCACGGAGGACGTCGTGCCCGTGTTCACCGCGGCCATCGCCCGCATGCGTCCCCGGGAGCTCGAGCGCGGGCTCACGCTCGTGGGCCCGCACCGCGACGACGTGCTGTTCCGGCTCAACGGGTTGCCGGCGAAGGGCTATGCCAGCCACGGGGAGTCCTGGTCCTTCGCCCTGGCGATCAAGCTCGCCTCCGCCGAGCTCCTGCGACGGGACTCGCAGACGGGGGACCCGGTGCTGATCCTCGACGACGTGTTCGCGGAGCTGGACCAGGCCCGACGCGGCCGGCTGGCGGAGGCCGTCACGGGATTCGAGCAGGTCCTGATCACGGCCGCCGTGCTCGAGGACGTGCCGGAGCACCTCGCGGCGAACGCGGTCCACATCCGGGCAGGCGAGATCGTCGAGGGCCCCGCGGCACCCGTCGCCGACACGGCCGTCACCCCCGAGGGCGGGGGAGCGGAGTGATCCCCCGGGCGCCGGACGGCGGTCCGATGCCGGAGTCCGAGGCCGTCGCGGTCTACCGCCGGTTCCGCCGCGTGTTCGGCGACGCCTCCGTCAGGTCCCCGTCGGCGCGGAAGCGCCGGGAGCAGAAGGCCGGGAGCTCGCCCTTCCAGCCGGGCCGGGATCCGCACGCGCTCGGCAACGTGATGGACTCCCTCACGTCGCGCATGGGCTGGACGTCCTCGCTGTCGCAGGCCGAGCTGATGGCGGCGTGGACGACGATCGCGGGCGAGGAGACGGCCGTGCACTCCTCGCCGGTCGGCATCGAGGACGGTCTCCTCACGGTCGAGTGCGAGTCCACGGCATGGGCGACCCAGCTCCGGTTGATGCGCGTGGAGATCACGACGCGCATCGCCGAGCGCTTCCCCGACGCGGGCATCCGGTCGATCCGCTTCCAGGGGCCCAACGCCCCGTCCTGGAAACGCGGTCCCAGGTCGATCCCAGGGCGGGGTCCGCGCGATACCTACGGGTAGGGAGGCGAATCAGGTCACCCCCGCCACGAAAGCGCGTCAGACGGGCGGATAGGCGGTGCGGAGCGTACACCTGCGATAGAATGAGGGGTCGCCCGCAGTCCAGGACGACGGTCCCCGGATCACCTCGTGATCCGCGCGCGTCCGCCGTCGGGCAGGGGCGCGTCGACGCGGCAGGAGCCACCACTTCATGACATCGGATTCCTCACAGGACCTCCCCGACGACTCCACCCCGGACGAGGTGGAGGTCGAGGAGACGCACAACGACTCCGACCACATCACCCGCCAGCAGGTGAGCAACGACTACGGCGCCAACGAGATCCAGGTGCTCGAGGGCCTCGAGGCCGTCCGCAAGCGCCCTGGCATGTACATCGGCTCGACCGGCCCGCGCGGCCTGCACCACCTGGTCAGCGAGATCGTCGACAACTCGGTCGACGAGGCCCTGGCCGGCTTCGCGAGCGACATCCGGGTCACCATGCGGAAGGACGGCGGCATCCGCGTCGTCGACGACGGCCGCGGCATCCCCGTCGACATCCACCCGGTCGAGGGCATCTCCACGGTCGAGCTCGTCCTGACGAAGCTGCACGCCGGCGGCAAGTTCGGCGGCGGCGGGTACGCGGTCTCGGGCGGCCTCCACGGCGTCGGCAGCTCCGTCGTGAACGCGCTGTCGGAGCGCCTCGACGTCGAGGTCCGCCGCCAGGGTGCCGTCTGGCGCCAGAGCTTCACCATCGGCGTCCCCGACGCACCGCTCGAGAAGGGCGAGGGATCCACGGAGACGGGCACCACGATCACCTTCTGGCCGAGCCGGGAGATCTTCGAGACCGTCGAGTTCGACTACGACACGCTGCGCGCGCGGTTCCAGCAGATGGCGTTCCTCAACAAGGGCCTCGCGCTCACGCTCCACGACGAGCGCGCGGCGGATGCCGCCGAGCACCGCACGGAGAAGTTCCTCTACGAGCGCGGCCTCGTCGACTACGTCGTGCACCTGGTGAAGGCGAAGAAGACCGAGGTCGTCAACGCCGACGTCATCGCCTTCGAGTCCGAGGACACGGTCAAGAAGATCAGCCTCGAGGTCGCCATGCAGTGGACCACCTCCTACACGGAGAGCGTCCACACCTACGCCAACACCATCAACACGCACGAGGGCGGCACGCATGAGGAGGGGTTCCGCGCAGCGCTCACGACGCTCGTGAACCGCTACGCGCGCGAGAACAAGCTGCTGCGGGAGAAGGACGAGAACCTCACGGGCGACGACGTCCGCGAGGGTCTCACCGCCGTCATCTCGGTCAAGCTCGGCGAGCCGCAGTTCGAGGGCCAGACGAAGACGAAGCTGGGCAACACGGAGGCGAAGGCCTACGTGCAGCGCATCGTCGGCCAGCAGCTCGGCGACTGGTTCGAGAGGAACCCGGCGCAGGCGAAGGACATCATCCGCAAGGGCATGCAGGCATCGCAGGCCCGCCTCGCGGCTCGCAAGGCGCGCGAGCAGACCCGGCGCAAGGGCCTGCTCGAGTCGGGCGGCATGCCCGGCAAGCTGAAGGACTGCCAGAGCAAGGACCCGGCGCTCAGCGAGGTGTTCCTCGTCGAGGGCGACTCCGCCGGCGGCTCCGCGGTGCAGGGCCGCAACCCCACGACGCAGGCGATCCTGCCGCTGCGGGGCAAGATCCTCAACGTGGAGAAGGCCCGCCTCGACCGCGCGCTGCAGAACAACGAGGTGCAGTCGATGATCACCGCGTTCGGCGCGGGCATCGGCGAGGACTTCAACGCCGAGAAGGTCAGGTACCACAAGATCGTGCTGATGGCCGACGCCGACGTCGACGGCCAGCACATCACCACGCTGCTGCTCACGCTGCTGTTCCGCTACATGCGGCCGCTCATCGAGCTCGGATACGTGTACCTGGCGCAGCCGCCGCTCTACCGCCTCAAGTGGTCGAACGCCGAGCACCAGTACGTCTACACCGACGCGGAGCGCGACGCGCTGCTCGCGCACGGGCAGGCGAACGGGAAGCGCATCCCGAAGGACAACGGCATCCAGCGCTACAAGGGCCTGGGCGAGATGGACTACAAGGAGCTGTGGGAGACCACCATGGATCCCGCCACGCGCACGCTCATGCAGGTGACGCTCGACGACGCGGCCGGAGCCGACGAGGTGTTCTCGACCCTGATGGGCGAGGACGTCGAGTCCCGTCGCAGCTTCATCCAGCGCAACGCCAAGGACGTCAGGTTCCTCGACATCTGATCGAACGGGTGGCGGTCCGGCACGATGCCGACCGCCGCCCGGCACCGACTCCACGATCCATCACGAGCTGAACAGGACCTCCATGGCCGACGACATCACCCCGGACGACGAGCAGGGCACGGGTGCGACCCCGGACGACGAGCAGGTCTCGTCGACCGATGCCGCGCTGCCCCAGGAGGGCGTGACGCCGGCGTCATCGGCCGCCGCCGCGTCCGACTCGCTGCCCGGCGCCATCGTCGATCCCGATGCGACCGTGGTCGTCACGCACGACCGCATCGAGCAGGTCGACCTCCAGCTCGAGATGCAGCGCTCCTTCCTCGACTACGCGATGAGCGTCATCGTGCAGCGCGCGCTCCCCGAGGTGCGCGACGGGCTGAAGCCCGTGCACCGTCGCGTCATCTACGCCATGTACGACGGCGGATACCGTCCCGACCGCTCCTTCTTCAAGTCGGCGCGCGTGGTCGGCGAGGTCATGGGCCAGTTCCACCCGCACGGCGACTCCTCCATCTACGACGCGCTCGTGCGCCTCGTGCAGCCGTGGAGCCTGCGCTACCCGCTCGCGCTCGGTCAGGGAAACTTCGGCTCCGCCGGCAACGACGGCGCCGCCGCACCGCGGTACACCGAGACGAAGATGGCGCCGCTGGCCATGGAGATGGTCCGCGACATCACCGAGGACACCGTCGACTTCCAGGACAACTACGACGGCCGCACGCTCGAGCCCAAGATCCTCCCGTCGCGCTTCCCGAACCTGCTGGTGAACGGGTCCGTCGGCATCGCGGTCGGCATGGCCACCAACATCCCGCCGCACAACCTCCGCGAGGTCGCCGCGGGCGCCCAGTGGCTGCTCGCCAACCCCGACGCGAACCGGGAGGAGCTCCTCGAGGCCCTCCTGGAGCGGATCAAGGGCCCCGACTTCCCCACCGGCGCGCAGGTGCTCGGCACCAAGGGCATCATCGACGCCTACCGCACCGGGCGCGGCTCCATCACGATGCGCGCGGTCGTCGCGGTCGAGGAGATCCAGGGCCGCGTGTGCCTCGTGGTCACCGAGCTCCCGTACCAGGTCAACCCCGACAACCTCGCCATCAAGATCGCCGAGCTGGTCAAGGACGGCAAGCTCGGCGGCGTCGCCGACATCCGCGACGAGACGTCGGGCCGCACCGGCCAGCGACTCGTGATCGTGCTGAAGCGCGATGCGGTGGCCAAGGTCGTGCTGAACAACCTCTACAAGCACACGCAGCTGCAGGAGAACTTCGGCGCGAACATGCTCGCGATCGTCGACGGCATCCCGCGCACGCTGGCGCTCGACGGCTTCATCTCGGCATGGGTCGACCACCAGATCGACGTCATCGTCCGCCGCACGCGGTTCCGACTCGCCGAGGCCGAGGCGCGCGCCCACATCCTGCGCGGGTACCTCAAGGCGCTGGACGCGCTCGACGAGGTCATCGCGCTCATCCGCCGGTCCGAGACGGTGGACGTCGCCCGGAGCGGTCTGATGAAGCTGCTCGACATCGACGAGCTGCAGGCCAACGCGATCCTCGAGATGCAGCTGCGCCGGCTCGCGGCGCTCGAGCGCCGGAAGATCCAGGACCAGGCGGCCGAGCTCGAGGAGCGCATCGCCGAGTACCAGCACATCCTGGCCACGCCCAGCGTCCAGCGCGAGATCATCAGCACGGAGCTGCAGGAGATCACCGACAAGTACGGCGACGACCGGCGCACGGAGATCATGCTCGGCTTCGACGGCGACATGAGCATGGAGGACCTCATCCCCGAGGAGGAGATGGTGGTCACGGTCACGCGCGGCGGGTACATCAAGCGCACGCGCATCGACAACTACCGCAGCCAGCACCGCGGCGGCAAGGGCGTGCGCGGGGCGCAGCTCCGGGCCGACGACGTCGTCGAGCACTTCTTCGTCACCACGACGCACCACTGGCTCCTGTTCCTCACGGACAAGGGACGCGTGTACCGCGCGAAGGCGTACGAGCTGCAGGAGGCCGGCCGCGACGCGAAGGGCCAGCACGTGGCGAACCTGCTCGCGATGCAGCCGGACGAGGAGATCCAGCAGGTCCTCGACATCCGCGACTACCAGATGGCGCAGTACCTCGTGCTCGCCACCCGCGACGGCCTCATGAAGAAGACGGCCCTCACCGAGTACGACACGAACCGCACGGGCGGCATCATCGCGATCAACCTCCGTGACGGGGACGCGCTCGTGTCGGCGCTCCTCGTCGACGAGGACGACGACCTGCTGCTCGTGTCGCGCAAGGGCATGTCCCTGCGGTTCTCGGCCGACAACTCGGCGCTCCGTCCGATGGGCCGGTCGACGTCCGGCGTGAAGGGCATGACCTTCCGAGGGGACGACACGCTGCTGAGCGCATCCGTCGTCGGCGACAGGGGATTCGTGTTCGTGGTCACCGAGGGCGGCTTCGCGAAGCGCACCGCGGCCGACCAGTACCGCGTGCAGAACCGCGGCGGCATGGGCATCAAGGTGGCCAAGCTGCAGGACGCGCGAGGCGACCTCGCGGGCGCCCTGATCGTGGGCGAGGAGGACGAGATCCTCGTCGTGCTCGCCAGCGGCAAGGTGGTACGGTCTGTCGTGGCCGAGGTCCCGGCGAAGGGCAGAGACACCATGGGTGTCGTGTTCGCCCGGTTCGCGGACGACGACAGGATCATCTCACTGGCCAAGAACTCCGAACGCAACCTGGTGGTCCCCGAAGCTGCGCCCGAGGCGTCCGACGGTACCGCTGCTGGAAAGGGAACACCCGATGAGTAGTGTCGCCGAGAAGCTCGCGAAGAAGTCGTCGCGAGCGACCACCACCAAGCAGGTGCGTCTGAAGCTCGTGTACGTCGACTTCTGGTCGGCTCTCAAGCTCGCGTTCCTCTTCTCCGTGGTGCTCGGCATCATCACCGTGGTGGCGACGTTCCTCATCTACGTCGTCCTGCAGACCACGAACGTGTTCGGCACGGTCGACCAGCTCTTCCAGGAGGTGTCGGGGTCCGCGGACTTCTCGCTGCAGGACGTCTTCGGCCTCGGCCAGGTGCTCGGCTTCGCGATCGTCGTGGCGGTCCTCAACATCGTGGTCGGCACCGTCCTCGGTGCCGTGGCGGCGCTGCTGTACAACCTCAGCGTGCGCATCACGGGCGGCGTCCTCGTCGGCTTCACCAACGCGTAGCCGATTGGGAGAAACGGGCAGGCGTACGGTAACGTGTACCTGCCCGATGGGGATATAGCTCAGTTGGTTAGAGCGCTTCACTGATAATGAAGAGGTCCCAGGTTCAAATCCTGGTATCCCCACCAACACCCCCGGATCCGCATGGTCCGGGGGCATGGCGGGAACCGAGTCGGGAGATCGCACGGCGATCCGAGGCTCGCCGATCGGGGTCATAGCTCAATTGGTAGAGCGCCTGCTTTGCAAGCAGGAGGTCCGGGGTTCGATTCCCCGTGACTCCACATCCAGCCCGTGAAGGGCATCCCGCTGTTCGCCCTCGTGCGCGACGCACCCTCGCCACGAGGCCATGCCGCGCCGGTGGCCGAGCGGTGCATCACTGGGCCCGGTCTGCGCGTGCGCAACGTCTCCGTTGCGTCCCCGTGCGAGCGGATGACCGCATCGCGAGGCGGACGACGAGGGCCCGGGCACCTCTCGGTGTCCGGGCCCTCGGGTGATCGCGGGGCGATCGAGGTGCGGTGATCAGCTCGCGGGCTGGTCCTTCGCGTCGACGGCCTCGGGCTCGTCGTCGGCGATCCACAGGTCGTCGTCCGCGCGGAACGTCTGGTACAGCGCGTAGCCGACGCCGCCGACCACGACCACGCCGAGCGCGATGAGGGCGACTCCGCCGAAGCCGAGGCCCTTCTTCGCGGGCGCGACCTGGGGGACGTAGCGACCGACGTAGGAGCGGCCGTTGTCGACGTAGTGCTTGCCGAACTCCTGCGCCTTCGAGGAGACCTTGCCGGCCTTCTTGACCGCGTCCTTGACCTGCTTGCTGTTGCGGATGCCCTCGGTGGCCGCCACCGCGGAACCGGCAGCACCGGCGACGGCGGGGAGCACCGTGTGGGTGAAGCCCTTGTAGGCCGAGTCGGCCGCCGTGCGGACGCGCTCGGCGCCGGCCTCGTAGCCCGGACGGATGTGGTCGTCGACGCCGCGCTTGACGGCCGGGACGACGTGCTGGTCGGAGAGCTTGCGGGCCGTGTGCGCGGCCTCGGCCACGACGACGTTGGCCCGGTCGAGGACCTCGCGCTGCTCCTTGAGGACGGCGGCCGCGTGGGTGCGGAGCTTCGCCAACTCCTTCTTGTTCTTGCGTGACAGACCCAAGGGGACCTCCATCGGTGTGATTTCGCCAGGAATCCCAGTCTGGCACGGGTGCCACCGGGGTCAAACACGGTGGACGCTGTGCGTCCGCCGAGTCCCAGCTCCGCCGTGAGACCATTGCTCCATGTCTGCGCACACTCACGTCGCCACCATGACGACCAACCACGGCACCATCGTCCTCAACCTCTTCGGGTCCCACGCGCCCCAGACCGTCGAGAACTTCGTCGGCCTCGCCACGGGCGAGAAGGAGTGGACCCACCCCCAGACGGGCAGGAAGTCGACCGATCCGCTCTACGACGGCGTCGTCTTCCACCGCATCATCAAGGACTTCATGCTCCAGGGCGGCGACCCGCTCGGCCAGGGCACCGGCGGCCCCGGCTACCAGTTCGACGACGAGATCAGCCGCGACCTCGACTTCTCGAAGCCCTACATCCTCGCCATGGCGAACGCCGGCACCCAGGGCGGCCGCGGCACGAACGGCTCGCAGTTCTTCATCACCACCGCGCCCACCACGTGGCTCCAGGGCAAGCACACGATCTTCGGCGAGGTCGCCGACGACGCGTCCAAGAAGGTCGTCGACGCGCTCAACGCGGTCCCGACCGACGGCCGCGACCGTCCCCGCGAGGACGTCGTGATCGAGAGCGTCACCGTCGAGAAGGTCTGATGACCGATTCACCCCGTACGGCGGCCGACCGCTGCTACCGGCACCCCGACCGGCAGAGCTTCGTGCTATGCCAGCGATGCGGGCGGACCATCTGCCCCGAGTGCCAGACGCCGGCCGCCGTCGGGGTGATCTGCCCTGAGGACATGAAGGAGCAGCGCCGCACCGCTCCGAGGTCCCGGGCGTCGTTCGTCACGCGGATGACGCGGAGCTCCGCGCCCGTCGTGACGTACGGGATCATGGCCGTCTGCGCCGTGGTCTGGATCCTCCAGGTGCTGCCCGTCGTCGGCGGCTACGTCACCACGTCGCTGTGGTTCGCGCCCGTGTACGGCAGCCTCGCCTCCGGGGACTACGAGCCGTGGCGCATGCTCACGAGCGCGTTCACGCACTCCCCGGACAGCATCTTCCACATCCTGCTGAACATGCTGTCGGTCTTCGTCTTCGGCCGCGTCCTCGAGCCCATGCTCGGCCGCGCCCGCTTCCTCGCCCTGTTCGTGATCTCGGCGCTCGGCGGATCCCTCGGCGTCGAGGTCATCGGCGCCGCGATGGGCGACTCGCTCACCGCGGTCGTGGGCGCCTCCGGCGCCATCTTCGGGCTCATGGGCGGCTACTTCGTCCTGGCCCGCAAGCTCGGCGGCAACGTCGGGCCGCTGCTGGGGATCATCGTGCTGAACCTCCTCCTGGGCTTCGTGGTCCAGGGGGTCAGCTGGCAGGCGCACGTGGGCGGTCTCGTGACGGGGGCCCTGGTGGCGCTCGTCCTCCTGCGCACCCGTGCGGACCGTCAGCGCGGCGTCCAGGCGGCCTCGCTCGCGGGTCTCGCCGTGGCGATCGTGGTGGCGGCCGCCGCCTTCCCCGTCGCGATCTGACGCCGTCGACGTCCGCAGCCGCTCCCGGTGGGCGGCTGCTTCGTCGTGCCCGCGGGGCGGCGGGGGCCGTCGAAGACTGCGGATCGGCGGCGGAGCCGAGTTATCCACAAGCCAGTCCACAGTGGGGATAGTTACACGCGTGTCATTAGGACCGGGGCGGCCGAGGTGCCGGAGGAGACGGTGGTGGAGGCCGGGGAGCGGGATGCCCGACATGGCGGCGTTCCGCGGGTAACCCGCCGGGCCGGCTGCGAGTCCCCGGCTCCGACTCCCGGTTCTCCACATGTGTGGAGCGTTGTGCACAGGGAGTCTGTGGAGAACGGATCGCGGGTCGTCGGGCCGCCGTCGACGGCGCCGGACGCACGAGAGCCCGTCACCTCGTGGAGGTGACGGGCTCTCGGGGATGCGCTCGGGTCAGCGCCACCTGGTGGTCATGAGGAAGCCGACCAGGATGAGGCCGAAGCCGATGAGGATGTTGCCGACGCCGAGGTCGGGGATGGGGAACGCGTTGAGGCTCACGTAGTAGACGATGAGCCAGGCGAGGCCCACGAGCATGAAGCCGAACATGATGGGCTTGAACCACACCGGGTTCGGGGCGTCCTCGTCGCGCACGCGTTCCTGGCGGGAGGGTCTCGTCGTCTTGTCGCGGGCCATGCGGTGATTCTAGCCGTACCCTCCTCCCCGGAGCCGGGAGGATGCCCGCGTCCACGGCGTCCCCGCCGCGGCGTCCCGTCCATGCGCGCCACCTACAATCGGCACATGAGTGCTCAGGATCCCGCGCCCACCCGCCGCTCCACGCGGCGCCGCGGCCGACGGGGCGATGCGCTGCTCGGCACGGTCGGCGTCCTCGGGGAGCTGCTCCTGACGGCGGGCGTGCTCATCATGCTGTTCCTCGGCTGGCAGCTCTGGTTCAACGACATCGTCGTGAGCAGCGGGCAGCGCGACCAGGCGCTGGAGAACAGCCGCGACTGGGCGTCGGCCAGGCCGGACGCCGCGGCCTCCCCGGATCCCGCGGCCTCCCCGGCGAGCCCAGGGGAGCCGGTCATCACCGCGGCTCCCGCATCGGACGCCACCGACTTCGGCAACATCTACATCCCGCGCTTCGGACCCGACTACGTCGTGCCGGTCGCGACCGGCGTCGGCCTCGGCAACGTGCTGAACCTCGGCAAGGTCGGGCACTACCGCGAGACGCAGATGCCCGGCGAGGTCGGCAACTTCGCCGTCGCCGCGCACCGCACCACCTACGGCAAGCCCTTCAACCAGATCACCGACCTGCGCGTCGGCGACGCCATCGTGGTCGAGACGCAGGACGGCTGGTACACCTACCGCTTCCGTACACTCGAGTACGTGAAGCCCACCGGAGTCGACGTGCTCGCGGAGGTGCCCCAGGCACCCGACAGCCAGCCGGGGGACCGCATCCTCACCATGACGAGCTGCAACCCGCTGTTCTCCGCCGCCGAGCGCGTCGTGGCGTACAGCGTCTTCGAGGCGTGGCACCCGCGGTCCGACACGTCCCCCGTCGCCGCCCTGTCCGGCACGTCGTTCGCGAAGGCGGGCTGACCGTGTACGCGGCGTTCTGGCGCATCCTGCCCGGGCCGGTGTGGGTCCGCCTCCTCATCCTCCTGGTGCTGCTGGCGGCCATCCTCTTCTCGCTCGTCACCTGGGTCTTCCCCTGGGTCGACTCCATCGTCAACACCCAGGAAGTCACGGTGCATCAGTGACACGCGTCCTCGTCATCGACAACTACGACAGCTTCGTCTACACCCTCAACGGGTACCTGCAGCAGCTCGGCGCCGAGACCGTCGTCATGCGCAACGACGACCACGCCGAGGCCGACATGGCCGGCGTGATCTCGGAGTACGACGCGGTGCTGGTGTCGCCCGGGCCGGGCAAGCCGTCCGAGGCCGGCGTCTCGATCCCCACGGTCACCGCCGCCCTCGCCTCCGGCACCCCGCTGCTCGGGGTCTGCCTCGGGCACCAGGCCATCGCGGAGGCGTTCGGGGCGACGGTGACCAACGCGGAGGAGCTCATGCACGGCAAGACGTCGCTGGTCACGCACGACGACGGCGACTTCTACCTGGGCGTCCCGCAGCCGTTCACGGCCACCCGCTACCACTCGCTGGCCGTCGTCGACGGCACCGTCCCGTCGGATCTCGTGGTCACGTCGCGGACGGAGGGCGGGGTCATCATGGGCCTCCGCCACGAGGCGGCGCCCATCGTCGGCGTGCAGTTCCACCCGGAGTCCGTCCTCACGGAGGGCGGCTACCGCATGCTCGGCAACTGGCTCGAGGGTGCCGGTCTCGTGGGCGCCCGGGACACGTCGTCCCGGCTGTCGCCGCTCGTCCGCGTCGCCTGACGGCCGCGGGCGGCTCCCCGGAGATCGGTTCTCGGGGATCGGTTCTCGGGGATCAGCCTCGGGCGGTCGTCGGCGTGGGGGTCGGGCTCGGCGAGGGCGCCGGGGTGCTGCGCGGAGCGCCCGTGCAATAGGTGAGCGCGACCGTGGACCGCTGCGCCACGTCACCCGGGGGCACGGACTGCTGGCTCACCGGGGATCCGTCGGCTCGCCCGCAGGAGGGGTCCCGGCGCGTGGTGACCACCAGCTCCGACGACTCCAGCAGCTTCTGCGCGTCGGCCAGCGGCTGGCCGAGCACGTCCGGCAGGGCGACCCGGCCGTTCGAGAGGATCAGCTTGACCGCCGATCCCTCATCGACCTGCTCGGTGCCCGCCGGCTCCGTCCGGAGGACCACGCCGTCCGGGACCGTGGGTGACGACTCGCGCACGACCTCGCCCACCGTGAGGCCCGCCGTCTCGAGGTTCGCCGTCGCCGTGCCCTCGTCCATGTTCGCGAGGTTGGGCACCTGCACCTCGGGAGGACCGGACGACACGAACACGTCGATCTCGGTCTTCGAGGCGACGTTCTCGCCCGGGTCGGGGTTCGTGCGCAGCACGAGGCCCTCCTCGACCGTGGTGCTCGCCTCGTCGCGCTGGAGGGGGACGAGGTCGGCCTCCTCGAGGGCCGCGGCGGCGCTGGCGTAGGTGGATCCGGCGACGTCCGGGACGGTGGGGCTGATGTCGGGCGGCCCGATGGCGCTGAGGTTCGTGACCCAGATGACGACGGCGATGAGGATCACGACGACGACGGTGACGCCCGCCCAGATCCACGGCACCGGCGGACGGCTCTGCGTGCGGACCGTGCGGTCGTCGTCGACGCCGAGCTGGCGGAGTGCCTGCTGCGAGGACGACGGGCCGGCGGGGGACCCGAAGAGCGTCGCGCCCACGTCGTTGGTCGGCGCCTCGCGCGGTGCGAGCGTGCCCTCGGCGGCGCGGTCGAGGTCGGTGCGGAACTCGCCGGCGGTCTGGAAGCGGGCGTACCGGTCCTTCGCCATGGCCTGCAGGACGACCTGATCGAGCTGCGGGGACACGTGCTCCTGCACGGTGCCGGGGGCGACGGGGGTCTCGCTGACGTGCTGGTAGGCGACGGCCACCGCGGTGTCCGCCCGGAAGGGCGCCTGACCGGTGAGCATCTCGAAGAGGACGACGCCCGCCGAGTACAGGTCCGTGCGCGCGTCGACCGACTCGCCCTTGGCCTGCTCGGGGGAGAAGTAGCGGGCGGTGCCGAGGATGGCGGTGGTCTGCGCGATGGTCGCGGAGGTGTCGGAGACGGCCCGCGCGATGCCGAAGTCCATGACCTTGGCCTGGCCGGCCGGGGTGATCATGATGTTCCCCGGCTTGATGTCGCGGTGCACGACACCGGCGCGGTGGGAGTACTCCAGCGCGGTGAGGACCTGGCGCAAGATGCGGACGGCCTCGTCGGGGTCGAGCGGGCCGTCGGTGATGAGGTCCTTGAGGAGACGGCCCTCGACCCGCTCCATGACGATGAACGGCACGGTGTGGCTGCCGCCGTCCTGGTCGGTCACGACGTCCTCGCCGGCGTCGAAGACGCGGACGATGGTGGGGTGCGACATGCGCGCCGCCGCCTGCGCCTCCTGGCGGAAGCGGCTGCGGAAGGCGGGGTCCTCGGCGAGACCGCGTCGGAGCACCTTGACCGCCACGCGGCGACCGAGGCGGGAGTCGACGCCCTCGAAGACGTCCGCCATGCCCCCGCGGCCCAGCAGCGCCCCGATCTCGTAACGGCCGCCCAGAACACGCGCGTCGGTCACGGACTGCCTCTCGTCGGGATCGGGTTCAGGACGGGGATGAGCTTACCCGGGGTCCGCTGGGGATCCCGGCGGCTCCCCGCGCACGCGGGAGGGCTGCCGGCGCGCGGCCGACAGCCCGGTGCGTCGCGCGTCAGGGACGGGGGCGGGAGCTGGACACGAGCGAGCGCTCGTCGGAGCCGGGGGCCGGGCTCGGTGCCGAGCCGGTCGTGCCGCCGTCGCCGCCTCCCGTGCCGCCTCCGGTCCCGCCTCCCGTGCCGCCGGATCCGCCGGGGGCGTCCTCGACCGTGACGGTGACCGTGCTGCTGTACGGCGACTCGTTCGTGCCGCAGATGGCGAGGTACTTGACGGTGAAGGTGCCCGGGGTCGAGCCCGCCGTGATCTCGCCCGAGGTGGTCTGGGCGTTGGTCGGGTTGGTGCTGCCGCCCCACGTGCCCGTGGCGCCGTTCGAGACGGAGTCGGTCTGCACCTGGTAGCCGTTGAGGGTCTGGCCCGCGGGGCACGAGTAGGCGGGCCAGGAGACGTCGACCGCCTGGCCGGCCCGGACCGTCGTGGGCTCCACGGTGGGGGTCCCGGGCGCGGCCGTGGGCAGGGTCGGCGCGCCGTATGCCGTGATCTGGATGGTGGCGCCCTTCGCGACGCTGCCGGTGGGGGTGATCGCGGTGACGCGGCCCTCCTCCTCGCCGGACGGCGCGGCGCCGCCGGTGACGACCGTCACCTTGAGGCCGAGGTCGGTGAGGTCGGCGGAGACCTCCGCCTGGTCGCGTCCGAGGTAGTCGTCGCGGTTGACCTGGACGGTGCTCGCGGTGGGCGACGGGGTGGGCGTCGGCGTCTCGGACGGGGTGGGACTCGGGCTCGCGCTGGTCTCGGCGGGTGCGGGAGCCGCGTCGTCGCGGTCCTGGCTCGCGACGTAGGCCGCGACGCCGGCGGCGATGGCGCCGAGGACGAGGAGGGCGACGACGACGAAGATCCAGATGGCGCGCTTCCGGGCCCGCGGCTGCTCGGGCTCCTCGTCGTCCTCGTCGTCGAAGACGAGGGGGGACGCGGCGCCGGCCGGCGCGGAGGACAGGATGGTGGTCGCGCCCGTGTCCGCCGCGCGGCGGCCCGACGGCATGAGCTGGGTGGCCTGCGTGGGCGTGCCCGGGTCGGCCAGCGCGGCGGCGCCGGCGACGGCCGCGACCGCGATGGTGGCGGT
>NZ_JAVCVL010000070.1:0-12016 GCF_032917815.1 Clavibacter sp. MX14-G9D
CGCCCCGGGCCGCGCGAGCGTCACCGACGCCGCCGGCCGCGAGGACCTCCCCGTCGTCTTCGAGTCCGGCCACCGCACCGCGATGCGCCTCGCCCGCGACGCCGCCCACGGCCGCTGCGTCCCCGACGACGTGGCCGACCTCCGCTCGCTCCTCGCCGCAGCCCCCGCGCTGGCCGGCGAGCGCCCGAGCTGATCCCCGAACCCAACCCCTCCACCACACATCAGGCACCACAACATGCAACGGAGCACGAAATGCCACAGCAGTCATCCAGCGCCTTCGGCAACGGACTCACCCGTCGATCCCTCCTGAGCGCGGGCGTCGGCGCCGCGGCCGTCGGCCTCCTCGCCGCGTGCAGCGGCGGCGGGGGCGGCGCGAGCGGCGCCGCCGCGCCCCTGAAGTTCTGGAACATGCCCTGGGGTGCGCCCGCCTTCCTCACGGAGGACAAGGCGATCTCCGCGGCCTACAAGCCCGCGAGCGGCATGGGCGCCGTGAGCTACCAGCAGGTCCAGTGGGCCAACTTCACCCAGACGTTCTCCACGGCCGTCGCGGCCAACAACGGTCCCGCCGTGAGCTCCGGAGGCGGGACGACGGCGTTCCTCTTCGAGTCGCAGGGCAAGATCGCGTACGCCGACGACCTCATCGAGTCGTGGAAGTCGAACGGCATCTACGACGACTTCCTCCCGGGCCTCGTCGACACGCTGAAGACGGCCAACGGCTACGCGGCCGTCCCGTACAACCTCGACATGCGCATGTACTGGTACCGCAAGGACCTCCTCGAGAAGGCCGGCGTCGAGGCGCCCACCGACTGGGACTCCTACGAGGCCGCGTGCGCGGGGCTGAAGAAGATCGGCGTCTACGGCTACGGCACCCGCTCGGGCGCCGGCGCCTTCACGGGCTTCCACCAGATCGTCGCCCACATGATCAACAACGGCGGCGGCCTCTTCGACGGCGACCAGAACCCGGACGTGGTGACGGACAAGAACATCGAGGCCGTCGAGTGGGTGCTCGGCATGGTCAAGAACGGCTACGTCGACCCCCGCAGCGCCACCTACACGTCCGACAACGCGTACCAGCAGATGGACGCCGGCACGTTCGGCATGCTCTGGGACGGCGCGGGCGCCACGGCGAACGTCAGCCCGGAGACCGCGGCCAACATGGTGGTCGGCGACCCGCTCGTGGGCCCCGGCGGCGAGAAGGGCGCGCTCTACTTCCCGAACAACATCATGATGTACAAGTCCACGCCCAGCCAGGAGAACAGCGAGGCGTTCCTCACCTACTACTACGAGAACATGAAGACGCTGTGGACCAAGCAGACCGGCATCGGCCTGCCGCCGCTGAAGTCCATCGCCGAGGAGGCGTACGCCGACGACGCGAACACCACCAAGATCCTCAACGACTGGCAGCCCATCTCGAAGACGTGGGGCGCTCCCGGCTCCAACACGGTCTTCCAGAACGTGACCAAGGTCGACGGCACGCAGCCGACCATCTCCTTCGCGCAGGCCGTCCTCGGCGGCACCGTCACCGCGAAGGGCGCCCTCGAGACGCTGCAGAAGGAGCTGGAGGCGGGCGCCTGATGCGCGCGCGTCCGGAGTCCCTGACATGGACGGGGTGACCTGATGGCGCTCGACACGAGGGTCGTCGACAAGATCGGGCAGGCGCGCCGCGGCGTCGGCGTGGCCGGCTCCGGTCGGCCGCCCGCCGCGCCCCGGAAGGGGCGCGGCAAGACGCCGCTCGGGCGGGCCGGCAAGACGCTGGCGCTGTTCGCGCTGCCGTCGCTGATCCTGCTGGTGCTGCTCAACGTCTACCCGGTCGTCTACTCGTTCCTGCAGTCCCTGCAGCAGGGCACGCCGTCGACGCTCCCGTGGGAGACGCCGTTCGTCGGCCTGCAGAACTACGCGAACGTCCTCACGTCGGAGTCGTTCCGCAACGCGACCACGTTCACGATCGTCTTCACGGTCACGGGCGTGTTCGGGTCCTGGCTCGTGGGGCTCGCCCTCGCGCTGCTGCTGCGCACCCGGATCCCCGCCAACGGGCTCTTCAAGGTGCTGCTGCTCCTGCCGTGGATCGTCCCGGTGGTCGTCTCGTCGACCTCCTGGAACTGGCTGGTGGCGACGCCGCAGAGCCCGGTGCCGATCATGCTGGAGACCCTCGGGATCCCGGACGCGAACTTCCTCGGCGATCCCGTCCTGGCGCAGATCGTGGTCTGCGTCTTCAAGGTGTGGATCAGCTTCCCGTTCATGCTGATGATGATGTCCTCGGCGCTCGCGTCGGTGGACTCCAACGTCTACGAGGCGGCGAAGATGGACGGCGCGAACGCCTGGCAGGCGTTCCGCGGCGTCACGCTGCCGATCATCTCGCGGACCACCTACATCAGCTGGGTGCTGATGACGATCTTCTGCGTCAACGACTTCCCGACGATCTTCCTGCTCACGCAGGGCGGTCCCGTGAACGCGACGACGTCGCTCATCGTGCTGGCGTACCAGCAGGCGTTCCAGAACCTGCAGACCGGGCCGGCGACGGCGGTGGCGTTCATGATGACCGCCGTGCTCGTCATCGTCTCGACCCTCCTGTACCGGCAGATCAAGAAGGCGGACATCGAATGAGCCAGCCACTCGCGGTCGGCGGCGCCACCTCGGCGACCGTCGGCGACATCACGCGCGCCGAGGTCAAGCGGACGTCGGCGAAGGAGCGGGAGCAGAAGGGCCAGTGGTGGCGCTTCCTGTTCATCGCGATCATCACCCTGATCGTGATCACGCCCATCCTCGCGGTGCTGTTCCTCTCCACCCAGCCGGGGCAGAACTCGACGGCGACCGGGTTCACGCTGGAGAACTTCCAACGGGTGCTCGGCGGCACCGACGTGATGATCTGGCTCGGCAACAGCCTGCTCGTCGCGCTCGTGACCGTGGTGGTCTCGGTCGTCATCGCCGCTCCCGCCGGGTACGTGCTGAGCCGCTCGCGGTCCAAGCTCGTGTCCGGGTACTCGCTCGTGCTGTTCGTGGTGCAGGCCCTGCCGGTGGTGACGGCGGCGATCCCGCTGTTCATCACCTTCTCGGCCATGGGCCTCATCAACACGCTGCAGGGCGTGGCGATCATCTACATCGGATCGACCATGTCGGTCGCGATCTGGATGATGGCGGCCTACATCGACTCCATCCCCATCACCCTGGAGGAGGCGGCCTGGATGGACGGCGCGAGCGTGTTCAGCGGCTTCGTCCACGTGGTGCTGCGGAACTCGCTGCCCGGCATCCTGTCCACCGCGATCTTCTCGTTCCTGCTGGCGTGGAACGACTACCTGATCGCGCTCCTGTTCCTGCAGGACTTCACGAAGTACACCCTCCCCATCGGCCTCAACACGTTCTTCCAGCAGAACGCGGCCGACTGGGGCTCGGTGATGGCGGTCGCGGTCATCATGATGCTGCCGCCCGTGCTGATCTTCGCCTTCCTGAACAAGTACTTCAGCGTCGGCGGGATCGGCGGCTCGCTCGCCGGGAGGTGATGCGCGCTGGGCGCGGGTGAGGCCGCGCTCACGACGAGAGCCCGCCCCCGCGGATCCGATCCGGATCCCGGGGGCGGGCTCTCGTCGTGCGCGGTGCCCCGCGGTGGTCACACTCCGTCACGTCCCGGCGCGCAGCCGCCCCGACCTGACAGGCTCCCGAGCACCCGGACAGGAGCACCACGTGACGATCACCGCACCGACGACCGCCGCCGTCGCGAGCCCGCCCTGCCCCGTCCCTCCCACGGAATGGCCGCTCATGACGGACGAGTTCACGTTCAGCATCACCACCACCCCCTTCGACGAGGACTACCGGCCGGCGGAGGGCTCGCGGGTCACGACCAACTTCGCGAACCTGGCCCGGGGGGAGCGTCGCCGGGAGAACCTCCGCGACGCCCTGGCGATGATCGACGACCGGTTCAACGGCCTCGCGCACGCCGGGAACCCGGACCGGGACCGCTACGCCGTGGGACTCGACATCGTCTCCGTGGGGCTGCGCTTCGCCGACGGCGACCGGGAGTTCCCGCTGCTGGAGATCCTGAAGACCCGGATCCTCGACCGCCGCACCGGTCGATGTCACCCGGGGATCCTGGGCAACAACCTCTCGTCCTACATCCGCGACCACGACTTCAGCGTGCTGCTGCCCTCGCTCGGCGGCTCGCCGGCCGGATCCCCCCTCCCCGACGACTTCGGCGCCCTGCACGGGGCGCTCTTCCAGCACTTCCGCGAGTCGGCCGCGTACGCGGAGCACTCGGCGACGCCGCCCGTCGTCTGCATCAGCGTGTCGACCAGCAGGACCTACCGGCGGACGGGGCTCCACCACCCCGTCCTCGGCGTCGAGTACGCGCAGGACGAGCCCTCGCTGACCGACCGGTACTTCGCGAGGATGGGGCTGCGGGCCCGCTTCTTCATGCCGCCCGGCAGCGCGGCGCCCCTCGCCTTCTACACCTGCGGCGACCTGCTGGGCGACCACACGGACCTGCAGCTCATCGGCACCATCAGCACGATGGAGACGTTCCAGCGGATCTACCGGCCCGAGGTCTACGGCGCGCGCTCCGCCGCCGGCGACGTCTACCGCCCGGACCTGACGGCCGGGGACCACGTGCGGCCCCCCATCGCCTACGACCGCGAGGAGCGCGCGCGGCTCGCGGTCGAGCAGGGGCGGTACGCGGAGGAGCACCTGATGGCGCCGCACGGGGACCGGCTGCGGCGATGGGCCGCCGCGCGCGTCGGGGCAGCCCGATGACCGCCCGCGCATCCCGGCCGACGTCCCGGCTCCTGCCCACCTCGCCCGTCGGCAGCCTGCCCAAGCCGTCGTGGCTCGCACAGCCGGAGACCCTGTGGTCCCCGTGGCGGCTGGAGGGCGATGCCCTGGTCGAGGGGAAGCAGGACGCCCTGCGCGCCGCCGTCCACGAGCAGCACCAGCGGGGCATCGACGTCGTCAGCGACGGGGAGCAGACCCGCCAGCACTTCGTCACGACGTTCATCGAGGGCCTCTCCGGCGTCGACTTCGCGCGCCGGGAGACCGTGCGCATCCGCGACCGGTACGACGCGAGCGTGCCGACCGTCGTCGGCGCCGTGGGCCTCGAGGCGCCGGTGTTCGCCGCCGACGCCCGGTTCCTGCGCCAGCAGACGGACCAGCCGATCAAGTGGGCGCTGCCGGGGCCGATGACCATGATCGACACCCTCGCCGACCGCCACTACGGGAGCCGGGAGGACCTCGCCTGGGAGTTCGCGACCATCCTCAACGAGGAGGCGCGGGCCCTCGAGGCGGCCGGGGTCGACATCGTCCAGTTCGACGAGCCCGCCTTCAACGTCTTCTTCGACGACGTGCGGGACTGGGGCGTGGCAGCCCTGGAGCGGGCGGCGGAGGGGCTGCGCGTGGAGACCGCCGTGCACATCTGCTACGGCTACGGGATCACGGCGAACACCGACTGGAAGGCGACGCTCGGATCGGAGTGGCGGCAGTACGAGGAGTCGTTCCCGCTCCTCGCCCGGTCCACGCTCGACATCGTCTCGCTGGAGTGCCGGAACTCGCACGTGCCGCTGGAGCTGCTCGAGCTCGTCCGCGGGAAGAAGGTCATGCTCGGTGCCATCGACGTGGCGAGCGCGGAGGTCGAGACCCCGGAGGAGGTCGCCGACACGCTCCGCCGAGCGCTGCGGTTCGTCGACGCGGAGCTGCTCATCCCGAGCACCAACTGCGGGATGGCGCCGTTGGCCCGGCCCGTCGCGCTGGGCAAGCTGAGCGCGCTGAGCGCGGGAGCGGCCCTCGTCCGCGAGGAGCTGGGGTCCTAGGCTGAGCGGCGCGTCCCGCACGCTGGAGTGCGTCGCGTCGACCCGAGGAGCACGATGAGCGCCGCACCGCACCCCGCCGACCGTCACGACCTCATCCGGGTGCGGGGTGCCCGCGAGAACAACCTCAAGGACGTCTCCCTCGACATCCCGAAGCGCCGCCTCACGGTGTTCACCGGCGTCTCGGGATCCGGCAAGTCGTCGCTCGTGTTCGGCACGATCGCGGCGGAGTCGAAGCGCATGATCGACGAGACGTACCCCGCGTTCGTGCAGGGCTTCATGCCCTCCCTCGCGCGGCCCGAGGTGGACCGCCTCGAGGGCCTGACGACGGCGATCATCGTCGACCAGGAGCGCCTGGGCGCGAACCCCCGCTCGACGGTCGGCACCGCGACCGACGTGAACGCCATGCTGCGCATCCTCTTCTCGCGCTTGGGCGTCCCGCGCATCGGCTCGCCCAACGCGTTCTCGTTCAACGTGCCGAGCGTGCGCGTCCAGGGGACGATGACGGTCGAGAAGGGCACCGCGACGCACGCGGTCGCGCAGGACCACACGATGCTCGGCGGCATGTGCCCGCGCTGCGAGGGCCTCGGCCGCGTCAACGACATCGACCTCGCGCAGCTGGTCGACGACTCGAGGACGCTGCTCGAGGGCGCGATCACCGTCCCGGGCTACACGGCCGACGGCTGGCTCGTGAAGATCTTCGTCGCGTCCGGGTTCGTCCCCGGCGACGTGCCCGTGCGCGACCTCACCGACGAGCAGCGGCGCGACTTCCTCTACAAGGAGCCGACCAAGGTCAAGGTCGACTCGATGAACATGACCTACGAGGGTCTCGTGCCGAGGATCCAGAAGTCGATCCTGTCGAAGGACAGGGAGTCGATGCAGCCGCACATCCGGGCGTTCGTCGACCGGGCGGTGACGTTCCAGCCGTGTCCCGACTGCGAGGGCACGCGGCTGGCCGCGTCCGCGCGGTCCTCGAAGGTGGCGGGCATGTCGATCGCGGACGCCTGCAGCGTGCAGATCTCCGACCTCGCCGCGTGGGTCCGCGGCATCGACGAGCCGACGGTCGCGCCGCTCGTGCAGTCGCTCGCGCAGACGCTCGACTCGTTCGTGTCGATCGGCCTCGGGTACCTGTCGCTCGACCGGGCCTCCGGTTCGCTCAGCGGGGGCGAGGCGCAGCGCACCAAGCTCATCCGGCACCTCGGATCGGCGCTCACCGACGTCACGTACGTGTTCGACGAGCCGACGATCGGCCTGCACCCGCACGACATCCAGCGCATGAACGACCTGCTGCTGCAGCTGCGCGACAAGGGCAACACGGTCCTGGTCGTCGAGCACAAGCCGGAGACGATCGCGATCGCCGACCACGTCGTCGACCTGGGGCCTGGCGCGGGCTCGCACGGCGGGGAGATCCGGTTCGAGGGCACGGTCGAGGAGCTGCGCGCCAGCGGCACCCTGACGGGCCGGCACCTCGACGACCGGGCGACGCTCAAGGACGCGGTGCGCGAGCGCTCGGGCGTGCTCGAGGTGCGCGGCGCGTCCACCCACAACCTGAAGGCGGTCGACGTCGACGTGCCGCTCGGGATGCTCACGGTGGTGACGGGCGTCGCCGGCTCCGGGAAGTCGTCGCTCATCCACGGCTCCGTCACCGGGCGCGACGGCGTCGTGTCCATCGACCAGACGGCGATCCGCGGCTCCCGGCGATCCAACCCCGCCACCTACACGGGGCTGCTCGAGCCCGTCCGCAAGGCGTTCGCGAAGGCCAACGGGGTGAAGCCCGCGCTGTTCAGCGCGAACTCCGCGGGCGCGTGCCCCACGTGCAACGGCGCGGGCGTGATCTTCACCGACCTCGGGCCCATGTCGACCGTGTCGACCACCTGCGAGGACTGCGGCGGCAAGCGCTTCATGGCCTCGGTGCTCGAGTACACGCTGGGCGGGAAGGACATCAGCGAGGTGCTCGCGCTGCCCATCGCCGAGGCGCGCGCGTACTTCGCGGACGGCGAGGCGAGGACGCCGGCGGCGGTGGCGATCCTGTCGCGCCTCGAGGACGTGGGGCTCGGGTACGTCACGCTCGGCCAGCCGCTCACGACGCTGTCCGGCGGCGAGCGGCAGCGGCTGAAGCTCGCGGTGCAGATGGCCGAGAGGCAGGGCGGCGTGTACGTGCTCGACGAGCCGACGACCGGCCTGCACCTCGCCGACGTCGCGCAGCTGCTGGGCCTCCTGGACCGCCTCGTCGACTCCGGCAAGACGGTGATCGTCATCGAGCACCACCAGGCGGTGATGGCGCACGCCGACTGGATCATCGACGTGGGACCCGGGGCGGGTCACGACGGCGGCACGATCGTGTTCGAGGGCACGCCCGCCGAGCTCGTCGCGGCGCGCTCGACGATCACGGGGGAGCACCTCGCGGCGTACGTCGGCGCCGACGGGTAGCCCGTCGGGCCGGGTCTCAGTCGTCCCCGAGGTCGACCGGCTCTCCCGTGTGGTAGTCGAGGAGCGCGCCGGGGGACCCGAGCACGGGCCGGTCGAAGCGGCCGGTGAGGTACATCGGGGTCACGAGGTACGACTCGCGCGCCCGCTCCGGCCGCGCCCAGCGCACACCGTTGGCGATCACGCGCTGCACGTCCGGGTGGTGGTAGACGGGGTAGACCTCGTCGCCGGGGCTGAAGTAGAAGACGCGCCCGTAGCCGCGCCGGTAGGTGATGCCGCTGCGGAACACCTCGCCGCCGGAGAAGCTGCTGATGAAGATCAGCTCGTCGGGCTCGGGGATGTCGAAGAACTCGCCGTACATCTCCTGGCCGGGGATCTGGATGGGCTGCGACACGCCCTCGGTGATGGGGTGCCGCGGCGCCACCGTCCAGACCAGCTCGCTGTCGCCGTCGTTCCGCCAGCGCAGGCTGCACGTGGTGCCCATGAGCCGGCGGAAGATCTTGGAGTGGTGCCCGGAGTGCAGCACGATGATGCCCATCCCCTCGAGCACGTGCCGCTGGATCCGGTCGACGACCTCGTCCGACACCTCCTCGTGGGCGGTGTGGCCCCACCAGAGCAGCACGTCGGTGCGGGCGAGCAGCTCCTCCGTCATGCCGTGCTCGGGGTCGTCGAGGACGCGCGTGGTGACGTCGGCGTCCGCGCCGAGGAGGGAGCGGATCCCGTCCGCGATGGTGGTGTGCATGCCGTCGGGGTAGATCCCCGCGACGACCGGCTTCACCTTCTCGTGCCGGAACTCGCCCCAGACGACGACGCGGATGGGGGCGGGGGTGCTGGTGCCGGTCATCGGGCGCCTCCTGACGCGGTCGTGGTCGTGGTCGTGGCCGGGGCGGATCCCCAGGCCGGGGTGCGGATGCCGTCGGCCGCGCTCGTCCACGAGCGCAGCAGGTCGGCGACGTCGGCGCTCCGCTCGTCGGCGATCGCCTGCGCGAGCGCGTCCTCCAGCAGGTCGACGATGACGACGCGCTCGCCGCCCCGCTCGCTGCTGCGGATCGCGCCCTCCACCATCGCGAGGCTCATCACGTTCAGCCGCACCTCGCTCTGCGGCGTGGTGCCGGTGCGGAGGGATCCGACGAACTCCTCGAGCGAGGCCTGGATGCCCTCGGGGCCGGTCGGCAGCCGGAATCCGGCGCCGTCGACGTCGACGCGGACGACGTCGTCGCCGTCCCAGGCCGCCGCGCCGTGCTCGCCGTACGCCCGCCAGTCGGCGTTCCACGAGGTGGGCATGCCCGACGTGCAGCGGCTGCCGACGTAGGCGAACCGCGCGCCGGACGCCAGCTCGAAGTCCGCGGTCGCCGCAGCGTCGCCGGCGAACCAGCTCCACGGCGGGTTCCACGAGCTGCACCGGACGGCCACGGGCTCCTCGCCCGTCGCGTACCGCAGCTGGTCGAAGTGGTGGATGGACATGTCGATGAGGAGCGGATGCGCCATCTGCTCGCGGAAGCCGGGCTCGTGGTCCTCGTGCAGGAACTGCGCGTGCACGACCGCGAGCGGCCCCACCTGCGCGACCGCCTCCCGGAACGCCACGAGGTGGTTGAAGTACCGGCGCGACTGGCTCACCATCAGGAGCCCGCCGGTGATGTCGGCGAGGGCGACCTGGCGGAGCGCCTCGGCGACGGTCGGCGCGAGCGGCTTCTCGCACAGCACGGGCAGGCCCGCGCGGAGCGCCTGCTCGTTGACGACGCGGTGCGCCTGCGGCACGGTCACGTTCACCACCGCCCGGGCGCCGGAGCGCTCCGCGACCTCCGCCACGGACGCGCCGACGGCGACGCCCTCGAGCCCGGCCTCGCGCACGGTGGCCTCCGCGAGCGGCACGTCGAGGTCGACGACCCCGGCGGGCGCCGCGTGCGGGCTGTCGGCGAGCATGCGGATCCACGCGCCGCCCATGGCGCCCGCGCCCACCACCACCACGGGGAGGCGCCCGTCGTGGTCGGCGGGCGAGCCGGTGGCGGTCTGGCCTCGGAGGTCGGTCGTATCGGTCATGGTGGTCATCCCTTCAGCGCTCCGCCCAGGCTGGACTTGAGCAGGTGCTTGCGGGCGACGACGTACAGCACGGCGGGCGGCAGGACGTAGACGACCGCGCTCGCGGCCAGGAGGCCCCAGTCGACCACGTTCCGCTCGCTGAAGGCACGGAACAGTCCGATGGCGAGCGGATAGAGGTCCTGATCCTGCAGGAGGACGAGCGGGGTGAGGAAGTCGCCCCACGAGCCCATGAACATGAGCATCGCGGCGGCTCCGAGACCCGGGCCGATCAGCGGCAGCACGATGCGCCGCGCGCCCTGGAGCCGCGTGTTGCCGTCCGTCCAGGCCGCCTCCTCGAGCTCGATGGGGACGGCGTCGACCGTCCCCTTCATCAGCCACAGGGTGACCGGGAGGCCGCTGACTGCCTGCACGAGGATCAGCCCGTGCAGCGTGTTGGCCATGCCGAGGTTCACCATGATCAGGTACAGCGCGACGATGGTCGCCGGCGCCGGGATCACGCGGATGAGCAGGATGCCGAACATGAAGAACCGGCGCCCCGGGAAGACGAAGCGCGAGAGCGCGTACCCGCCGGCGATCCCCAGCGCCAGGTTGAGGGCGGTCGACGAGATGGCGATCACGAAGCTGTTCAGCAGCAGCCTCGGCGTGCCGGCAGCGGTGAAGAACCGCGCGAAGTTGTCGAGGGAGAAGGAGGGGAGCTGCACGGTCGCACCCGCGTCGGCGTCGATCGCGCTGAACGCGACCCACGCGAACGGGACGAGGCAGAACAGCCCCAGCAGGACGATGAGCAGGTAGCCGATGCCCCGTTGGCCGATGGCCAGCGGCGTGAGCGGGCGGCGTCGTCTCCGGGCGGGCAGGGCCGCGGGAGCGTGGTCCTCGAACGTGGTCATGTCACACCTCCACCTTCGCCAGGCGGATGTAGACCGCGCCGAGCACAAGGACGATGACGAGCAGGATGATGGACGCGGCGCTGCCGATCCCGATCTGGGAGAACTGGAGCGCGCGCTCGTAGATGTAGATGGCCGCGAGGCGCGTCTGCCCGCCGGGCCCTCCGCGGGTGAGGAAGTAGACCAGGCCGAACACGCCGACGGTGCTGATGGTCGTGAGCAGCAGGTAGAGGAAGACCGGTCCACGGATGAGCGGGAGCGTGACGTGGCGGAAGATCTGGACGGCGCGCGCGCCGTCCATGCGCGCGGCCTCGATCAGCTCGACCGGGACGTCCTCGAGCGCGGCCTGGAACATGATCATCGCGAAGGCCACCCCGCGCCAGATGTTCACCAGGATGATCGCCAGCATCGGCGCCGTCTGCAGCCAGGCCGACGGCTCCTGCCCGAACACCGCGGTGAGCCGGTTGAGCGTGCCCTCCGGGCTGGTCGCGAGCACGCTCGCCCAGGTGAGCGAGGCGACGACCTCGGGGACCACCATCGGCGTGAGCACCGCCGCCCCGAAGAAGCCCTTGCCGCGGATCCACGGTCGGCTGAGGAGGATCGCGGCGACCATGCCGAGCACCGTCTGGCCGATGATGGCCGAGAACAGCAGGAACGTGCCGGTCTGCCCGAGCGACGCGAGGAAGTCGCCGTTGGTCAGCAGGTAGGCGAAGTTGTCGAGGCCGATGAACTTCGGGTCCCGGGCCGCGAACCCGGTGAGCTGCGTGTTGGTCAGGCTGAGCCACACGCTGTAGACCGCGGGCAGCACGATGAAGACCGTGATGAGCAGCGCCGAGGGTCCGAGCAGGAGCAGCACGAGCGGCAGGTCCGACCGCCTGC
>NZ_JAVCVL010000071.1:0-12000 GCF_032917815.1 Clavibacter sp. MX14-G9D
GACGGCGCGGATGCGCCCCAGCGCCTCCACCCGGCCCGCCTGCGCGGGCGACGCCGCGTCCCAGGCGGCGCTGAGCGCGCACCACGCCTCCGTCCACGCGAGGACGGCGTCGACGTCCCGTCCCGTCTCCTCCGCCACCACGCGGGCGCGGCGGGCGAGCCGACCGGGCCGCAGGGCGACGGCGGGCGTCGGGTTGCAGAGGACGTTGGCCGTGTCGAAGCCGGGGTCGCCCACGAGCGCCTTGGGGTCGATGGCCCGCCAGGTCGCCGCCTCGTCGTCCCGGGCGTCCGCGCCCTCCCCGGGGAACCGGAGCACGTTGCCGTGGTGCACGTCGCCGTGCAGCACCGCCGCGGGGCCGGAGGCGGATCCGGCGAGGAGCTCGCGGGCGATCCCCGCGCCGCGGTCCAGGGAGCGCGGCAGCGGGCGGACCGGGTCGAGGAGCTCGCGGAACCAGGCGTCGAGCGGCACCGCGTCGGCGACGGCCCGCGGGTCGAGCGCGACGCCGTGGAGGCGCACGGCGGCACGCGCGAGGATCCGCGTCGCCCGGTCGTCGCGCGCGTCCGCGTCGGCGCCGGTCGCGTCGGGCCCGGTCGCGGACGCCTCCCGCTCGAGGATCCCGGGGTCGTCCGCGCGCGCCATGAGCAGGGTCCCGTCGGGATCGGCGGCCAGCACCGGCGCGGCGCCGCGTCCGGCCCACGCGGCCATCAGGCGACCGCCCCGCCGCTCCTCCTCGACCGTCGGGACCTTGAGCACCAGGCGGGAGCCGTCGCGACGCACGGGGGCGACCACGCTGCTGGGCGTCCGGAGGAGAGGGCCGTCCGGCTCCAGCCGCCAGCGCGCCAGGAGCGGGGCGAGGTCCGGTTCGGCCGCGGGATCCATCAGAGCCGGATGGAGAGCGGGACGCCCGTGAGCGCCATGATGCCGACGACGGCGCCGATCACGCCGACCCCGAGGAGCACGAGAACCGCGGCGAGCGAGACGCGCGACCGCTCGTACCAGGGGAGGATCCCGCGCCGGCTGCCGCGGAGCTCCGCCATGGTCAGCACCTTCGCCTGCTCTGTGAGCGGGAGGTCGAGGCCGGCCGCCATCGAGCGCATGGTCAGGAGGTCGTACACGTGGCCGCTGAGGCGCAGCAGGAGGCGGCCGTCGACGTCCGTGACGAACAGGCGCGGCTGCGTGTCGAGGGTCAGCCCCTGGTAGACGTGCACCACGAGGAGGCCGTGCACGGCGGTGCGGGCCACGCGCGTCCGGCGCCCCAGGAAGCGCGACTCCACGTCGCCCGTCGCGAGGGTGATGCGCACGTAGGAGGTGAGGTAGAGCACGGCGAGGAGGGAGCCGAGCAGCACGACCACGGCGACGCCGAGGATCACGGCCGCCGCGTTGCCGGTCGGGATCGCGAGCACCAGGAGGGCCGCGCCGAGCGGCACTACGAGCGCGAGCGTCGCGAGGCCGAGCTGGCGCAGGAGCGCGCGGCGGGGGCGGATGAGGGTGGTGAGGCCGTCGCCGCCGTCGACCGGGCGCAGGGGGGAGGCGGGGGCCGGGTCGCCGTCGTGGTGCACGTCGCCTCCGGTCGTCGTCCGGCGCCGTCCTCGCGCCCGTGGCCGCCCGGCACGCCGCCCGTCGCGGGCGGTGGCGCCCGCGACGCGGGAGGGACGACCGGTCCAGCCTAGGTGCGCGCACCTCGACGCGACGTGGGCGCCATGGGGGACAGCTGCGCCCGGTCGGGGTACAACCGGACGCGGATCCGCGCATCAGCGGGCACCGCGGCCGGCGCGACCCGGGACGACGAGAGCCCCGCCGGACCGCGGTCCGTCGGGGCTCTTATCTCGTCTGGCGGAGGATAGGGGATTCGAACCCCTGAGGGCTTTCACCCAACACGCTTTCCAAGCGTGCGCCATAGGCCACTAGGCGAATCCTCCATGACGCGTGCCGTCGGCGTCAGGAACGCGCGGCGGCACCCGTCGATACTACCTGCCCGAGAGCAGCCTCGATGCACCCGGTGTGTCGAGGAGCCCGGCGAGGGCCCGACGCGAGGGCGCGCCGAGCTTCGCGCGCGCCTGGTAGAGGTGCGACTCGACGGTGCGGACGGACAGGAAGAGCCGTCCGGCGATCTCCCGGTTGCTGAGGCCCTGCGCCGCGAGCACGCCGATCTCGAGCTCCCGCCGCGTCAGCATGCTGACGTCGAGGGTGGGGCTCGCGGACGCCGTCGCGGCGGCGGGCGTGCCGCGGTCGATGCGGGCCTGGATGCGCGCGAGGGCCGCCCGCGCGGAGGCGAGCGCCGGTCCGGCGTCGTCGGAGGCGAGCATCCGCAGCAGCTCCTCGCAGGCGGTGCGGGCCTCCTGGTGCAGCCCGGCCTCCTCGAGCGTGCGGACCCCCTGCTCGACCAGGGCGGCGTCGCCCGTGCGGGAGCCCTCCACCACCTCGGCCATGCCGTGCAGCGCGGGGACGTCCGTGCGGTCCCGCACCCGGCGGGCGCCGTCGAGGAGCCGCGGTTCGGTGGATCCGAGCATCCAGGCCCGGAACAGGATGCCGGCGCGCAGCGCGTACGCGTCCCCGCTGAGCTCGCCCAGGTCGAGCAGCAGGGCGGCGGCCTCGTCGGGCCGGCCGCGCGCGGCGATGATCTCCACCCGCACGCCCTCGGCGAGCAGGCGCTGGTAGGGGAATCGCGGGTCGGCGCGGTGCGCGATGTCCGCGGCGATGCGCTCGGCCTCGTCGGTGCGTCCGCGCAGCGCCAGCACGCGGGCGCGCTGCATGCCGATCCACAGCCGCCAGGTTCCGGTGTCGGGGCCGACGAGCCGGTCGTCGGCGATGCTCAGCTCGGCCTCGGCGCGGTCCAGCCGCCCGAGGTCGAGGGCGACGCCGCCCGTGATGGCCCCGAGCACGGGGATGAACCACTGCGCGTCCTGCGCGATCGCCGACTCCACCCACGTGTCGAGCTCCCGCTCGAGGTCGGGGAGGTCGAGGCGGCAGAGGCGTCGGCTGAAGGCGCTCGCCGAGAGCAGCTCCAGGCGCGCCTCCTCGAGCAGGATGTCGTCGTAGGTCCCGCGGCACGCGGACCGGGTGGACACGAGCCGGAGGCCCGCGTCGATCTCCACGCCGAGCTCGGCACCGCGGCCCAGATGGCCGAGCGCGAGGACGATCGTCCGCTGGGCGCGGATGCGGACGCGGGGGTTCCCGGCGAGCGCGCCGGCCTCCCGGGCGGCCGTCAGCGCCGCCTCCCACTCCATGGTGCCGAGCGCCATGACGGCGCCGATGACCGTCGCCTGCGCGCGCACGTCGTCGTCGTCGCGGGGGTCCTGGCCGTGGGCGAGGCCCTCCAGCACGCGGCGCATGCGCTCGGTGCCCGGGAGCGCGGCGCGGGTGGTCAGCACGCGCCACCGGAGCACCTCGACGCGCTCGGCGGGCGTGAGGCCCGTCTGGTCCAGCGCCTCGAGGAGGTCCATGGCGCGTCCGGGGTTGCCGAGGACCACGAGCGCCCGCGCGGTCTCGCAGGCCGCGTACGCCGGCGATCCGCCGTCGGCGGCGATCTCCGCGAACGCGAGCGCGTCGTGGGTCATGCCCACGTCGTTCGCGAGCCGGGCCGCGACCAGGTGCACGGCGGCGAGGAGCGGGGCGCCGAAGCGCTCGACCGCCTCGCGCCGTCCGGACTCGGTGAGCGTGCGCGCGATGAGCAGGCTCTCCTTGGGGCTGAGCGGCACGCCGTTCGCGGCCTCCTGCATGAGCGCGCGGACGACGCGGCAGGTGAGCACGTCGACGGCGTCGGGATCGGTGCGGGCGAGGGCCGCCTCGGCCTCGAGCAGGTCGGCGCGGAGGATCATGTCCCCCTGGCCCTGGACGCGCGCGAGCCCGCGCGCGCCGAGCACCCGGAGGATCGTCTCGCCGAACAGGCGGGCGGCGCGCTGGTACGGCACGCCGTCCAGCCGGGCCAGCAGGATGAGCGTGCTGCGCTCGTCGTCGCCCAGCATCGACACGCGCGACGACACCAGCTCGAGGATGCGGGCGCGCGGCGCGTGCGGGCTCGGGAACGCGTACCCGGTGACGGTGCGGGCGCTGCCGTCCGCCTCCAGCGCCTCGAAGGTCAGCTCGCGGACGAGGAACGGGCGGCCGGCGCTGCGCCGCTGGATCTGCACCCGCGTGGCCTTGTCGAGCGCCACCGATCCCGCGAGGGAGTCGACCATGGCGTCGACCTCGGCCGTGTCGAGCGGAGCGAGGTCGAGCCGCTCGGCGTATCCGTTCCGCCAGAGCCCCAGCACCTCGGAGGCGGCCTGCGCGATGCGCGCGGCGGCGTCCCCGCCGGCCTCGGCGTCGCGACCGCGGGGGCGGCGGGCGTCGCTGCCCGCGTCGTCGACGGTGACGAGGAGGGTGCAGCGCTCGCGCGCGCGGGCGTCCACCAGGGCGGCGCGCAGGTCGGCGGGCATGAGGTGGGCGTCGTCGATCACGACGATCGGGCGCGCGGCCGGCAGCGGACGCGGCGCGCGGATGCCGGGCACCTGGTCGATGACCCGGCGGAGGACCTCCGCGAGGTCGGGCGTGGACGCGTGGGCGCGGATCACGGTGAGGCCGGCGCGGGTGAGGGAGTCGGCGACGCGGCCGGCGACGTGGCTCCGACCGGACCCGACGCTGCCCGTGACGACGGCACTGGTGCCCGCGATGAGCCAGCGCTCGAGGGTCTCCAGGTCGCGCGCGCGGCTGCCCCGTCCGGCGGAGGTGCTCGCCGGTCGTGCGCTCGCCCGTGGGTAGGTGTGCGTCATCTGCTTCATGTGACCCCCGTCGCGGAAGAGCGGTGGAACGCGCCGCATCCCCCGAGGCTGCGCGGACCCTGAGTTCCCATACTCGCCGGAATACGGGGATCAGGCCAGGCGGACCCACGCTTACTGATCGGATGCGTCACGGAAATAAGTAGTCCGCACTGTGGGGGACACCCGATGCCCCTCCTAGCGTGTTCCACATGTCCGGGCATGGGGATGCTCCGGATGGTGCGCTCCGGCGCACACGTGCGGCGACGCGCGGGCCGACGACGGCTTCGGGTGCCGTCGGGCCGGCGAGGTCGACCGCGGCACGACCCGGGTGCCTCAGCAGCCCGGAAGCGGATGACGGCCCCCTCCGGGGAGGAGGGGACCGTCATCCGGATGGGCGCTCGGGCCCCGTCCGCGGGCGCTAGTAGCGGAGGCCCGCGATGGCCTCGGCGACGGGCTCCTCGCCCGAGACCGCCTCGAACTGGACGCGCACGCCCGTGCCGTCGATGAGCGCGGTCGCCACGATCTCCGCGACGTCCGCGCGGGGGATGGTGCCCCGGCCCGTGGAGGTGCCGACCTGGATCCGGCCGGTCCCGGGCTCGTCGGTGAGGCCGCCCGGGCGGACGATGGTCCAGTCGAGGTCCCGCGCCCGGAGGTCGGCGTCCGCCTCCGACTTGGCGCGCTGGTAGATCTCGTAGGTGTCGTCGCTGTCGGGGTCGAACCCGTCGACCGCCATGGCCGAGATCATCACGTAGCGGCGGACCCCGGCCCGCTCGGCGGCGTCCGCGAGCAGGATCGCGCCGTCGCGGTCGATGGTGAGCTTCCGCTCGGGGCCCGAGTCGGGCCCACCGCCCGCAGCGAAGACCACGGCGTCGGCGCCCTGGAGCGCCTCCGCGACCGCATCCACGTCGCTCTCCTCCAGGTCGAGCACGAGGGCCTCCGCGCCGGCCTCGGCGAGGTCGGCGGAGTGGTCGGGGTTGCGGACGATGCCGACGGGCTGGTGGCCCGCGTCGGCGAGGCGTCGTTCGAGCAGTCGGGCGATCTGGCCGTGTCCTCCGGCGATGACTATGCGCATGGCGTCCACGGTACGCGCGCTTCGTGACCGGTCGCTGGGCGGAGCGGGCCCGACGGCGGGCCGACCGACGGGCCGACTGACGGGCCCGCCGGGTCGGGTACACTCGGTGTCGGCTCCTCGCGTGGTGCCATCCAGGTGAACTCCCCCAGGGCGGAGACGCAGCAAGGGCAGCCGGGCTCTGGCAGGTGCGCGAGGGGTCTTCTCCTTTTAATCGGGCGCGCCTCAGCGCTCCGTGGTGGATCGCGTCGCGGCCCGCGCGGCCCAGGATCCGTCCGGCCGCCGTGCAGGCGACGCCCATAGGCTTGCGGGCATGGCTCGGAGCATCTACATCACGTCCGCCGAAGGGCACTCGGGCAAGTCGACGGTCGCGCTGGGCGTGCTCGACACCCTCACCCACCAGATCCAGCGGGTGGGCGTGTTCCGGCCCATCGCCCGCTCCATCGTGGAGCGCGACTACGTGCTCGAGGCGCTTCTCTCGCACGACGGGGTCGACCTCGACTACGACGAGTGCGTGGGCGTCACCTACGACGACGTGCACGCGGATCCCGAGGCCGCCCTCTCCCGCATCGTGGAGCGCTACAAGGCCGTCGAGGCGAAGTGCGACGCGGTCGTCATCGTCGGCAGCGACTACACCGACGTCGGCAGCCCCACCGAGCTGTCGTTCAACGCGCGGATCGCCGCGAACCTCGGCGCCCCCGTGCTGCTGGTGCTCACCGGACGCCGCTCCGACGAGTCCGGCGGCCGCAGCCCCGACGAGATGCGCCAGATCGCCGACCTCGCCGTCCCCGAGCTCGTCACCGCGCACGCGGGCCTCCTCGGGATCGTCGTCAACCGCGCCGACCCGGACGCCCTCGACGCCATCACCGCCGCCATCCCCGCCGCGATCCCGGCCTCCCTGCAGGCGCGGACCCCGCACGTGCCCGTGTGGGCGATCCCGGAGGACGCGTTCCTCGTGGCGCCGACCGTCGCGGAGCTCCTCGACGCGGTCGACGGCACGCTCGTGAAGGGCGACGCGGCCCTCCTCAGCCGGGAGGCGCTCGGCGTCGTCGTGTCCGCCATGTCGATGGAGAACGTGCTCGCCCGCCTCACCGAGGGCGCGATCGTCGTGATCCCCGGCGACCGCAGCGAGGTGCTCCTCGGCGTCCTCACCGCGCACGCCTCCGAGACGTTCCCCACGGTCGCGGGCATCGTCCTCAACGGAGGCTTCGCCCTGTCGCCCACCATCGAGACGCTCGTCTCGGGCCTCGACCAGACCCTGCCCATCATCTCCACGGAGCTCGGGACCTACGAGACGGCCAAGCGGATCACGCAGACCCGCGGCCGGCTCTCTCCCGAGTCCGCCCGGAAGATGGACATCGCGCTCGCCGCGTTCGAGCAGCACGTGGACACCTCCCGCCTGCTCGAGCTCCTCGACGTCAGCCGCTCCGACGTGGTCACGCCGCTCATGTTCGAGTTCGGCCTCATCGAGCGCGCGCGGACGGCGGGCAAGCGCATCGTGCTGCCCGAGGGCACCGACGACCGGGTGCTCCGCGCCGCGGGCACCATCCTCAGCCGCGGCATCGCCGAGGTCACGATCCTCGGCGAGGAGATCGAGGTGCGCTCGCGGGCCATCGGGCTCGGCATCGACATCGGCCGTGCCACCGTCCTCAGCCCCTTCGACGCCGTGCTCCGCGAGCGCTTCGCGGAGGAGTACGTGCGCCTCCGCGCCCACAAGGGCATGGTGCTCGACATCGCGCGCGAGACCGTCACCGACGTCTCCTACTTCGGCACGATGATGGTGCAGCTCGGGCTCGCCGACGGCATGGTCTCCGGTGCCGCGCACACGACAGCGCACACCATCCGCCCGGGCTTCGAGATCATCAAGACCACGGACGGCGTCTCCGTCGTCTCCAGCGTGTTCCTCATGGCGCTCGCCGACCGCGTCCTCGTCTACGGCGACTGCGCCGTGAACCCGGATCCGACGGCCGACCAGCTCGCCGACATCGCCATCTCCTCCGCCGCGACCGCCGCCCAGTTCGGCATCGAGCCGCGCATCGCGATGCTCTCCTACTCGACGGGGGAGTCCGGTGCCGGAGCCGACGTGGAGAAGGTCCGCCAGGCCACCGCGCGCGTGCGGGAGCTGCGGCCCGACCTCGCGGTCGAGGGGCCCATCCAGTACGACGCGGCGGCGGACGCGGCCGTCGCGGCCACGAAGATGCCCGACTCGCAGGTCGCCGGCCGGGCGACGGTGTTCATCTTCCCGGACCTCAACACCGGCAACAACACGTACAAGGCCGTTCAGCGGTCGGCCGGCGCCGTCGCGATCGGGCCCGTCCTGCAGGGCCTCCGGAAGCCCATCAACGACCTGTCCCGCGGCGCGCTCGTGCAGGACATCGTCAACACCGTCGCCATCACCGCCATCCAGGCCGAGGGGATCGCGGCGGGCTAGGCGCCCGACCCGCTCCGTCCCCGCGCGCCCCGCGCCCCGCAAGCACCGCATCCGCCGCCCCCGTCAGGAGAACCCCGTGCCCGTCGTCCTCGTCGTCAACTCCGGTTCGTCGTCCTTCAAGTACCAGCTCGTCGAGATGGGCACCGAGACCGTCCTCGCGTCGGGGCTCGTGGAGCGCATCGGGGAGGAGAGCGGATCCACCCGGCACAAGGTCGGCGGCGACACGTCCGAGCGAGAGCTGCCCATCGCCGACCACACGGCCGGCTTCCAGGCCATGCTCGACGCGTTCGCCGAGCACGGACCGTCGCTCGACCAGAACCCGCCGGTCGCGGTCGGCCACCGGGTCGTGCACGGCGGGGACGTGTTCGTGGAGCCGACCGTGGTCACCGACCGGGTGAAGGCCGACATCGACGACCTCTCCGCGCTCGCGCCGCTGCACAACCCGGGCGCGCTGCAGGGGATCGAAGCGGCGCAGACCGCGTTCCCCGACGTCCCGCACGTGGCCGTCTTCGACACCGCCTTCCACCAGACCCTGCCCGCCGAGGCGTACACGTACGCGATCGACCGGGAGCTCGCGGCCGCGCACCGCATCCGCCGCTACGGGTTCCACGGCACGAGCCACAAGTTCGTCTCCGAGGCCGCCGCCCGACTGCTGGGGAAGCCGCTCGAGGAGACCCGGATCATCGTGCTGCACCTCGGCAACGGCGCCTCGGCCGCCGCCGTGCAGGGCGGCCGGTCCATCGACACGTCCATGGGCCTCACCCCGCTCGAGGGCCTCGTGATGGGGACCCGCTCCGGCGACATCGACCCCGCGATCCTGTTCCACCTCGCCCGCCACACCGACCTCGGCCTCGACGAGCTCGAGACGCTGCTGAACCGCCGGAGCGGACTGCTCGGACTCACGGGCCTCGGAGACATGCGGGACGTGCAGCGCGCCGCCGCGGACGGCGACGAGGCCGCGCAGACGGCCCTCGGCGTCTACCGGCACCGCATTCGCCACTACGTGGGCGCGTACGCGGCCCAGCTGGGCGGGGTGGATGCGGTCGTCTTCACGGCGGGCGTCGGCGAGAACAACCCGCTCGTGCGCCGCCGCTCGCTGGCGGGCCTCGAGTTCATGGGCATCGCGATCGACGACGACCGCAACGAGCTCATCTCCTCCGAGCCGCGGTACGTGAGCCCCGAGGGCTCGGCCGTCGCCGTGCTCGTGATCCCCACGGACGAGGAGCTGGAGATCGCGCGGCAGTCGCTCGCCGCGACGGCGGGCTGAGCCGCCGCTCCCTCCCCGCCGCTCCTCCTCCGCGGCGCCGCCTCCGAGGCCCGTGATCCTCTCCGGATCACGGGCCTCCTCCGCGTCCCCGGGACACCTGGGGGCCGGTAGCGCCACTGGCTCCACTACTGGTTCCACCACGCAGTACCCATCCCCGGCAGACCAGTGCCCCGCAGGGTTGTCGGCCCATGAGCGCGGATGACACGCTCGTGGGGTCCGGGGGGACTGGTGGGGGCCACCTCTCGGTGATGACGCACGGCCGCGCGCCCTTCGGGCGCTGCTGGCCGGCCATGCAATCGAGGGGATCCAACATGGCACTACACATGCCCAGCCGCAGAAGCAGGCTGGCGACCGCGACGGCCTTCGGGCTGGCCGCGGCCATCGTCGCGTTCGGGGGCACCGTGCCCGCGAACGCCGCGGTGGGCGACACAGCGGAGGCGGAAGGCCGTCTCCTCACGCTCTCCGGCGAGCCGAACCTGTCCGCCATCGCCCAGCTCTCGGGTGCCTACACGGGCTTCCGGCCGGGTGACGCCGTGGATCCGCAGAGGGAGTCGGGCGTCATCGACGCCACCGTCCTCAGCGGGCTCCTGCAGGCGCAGATCGCGGCCGACATCCAGCTCGGCGACATCCTCACCCTCGATCAGGCGGTCGCTGGTGGCGCTGCCAACCAGTACGCGTCGTCAGGAAGCGTCGGCGCGACCGGTGCCGCCGGTGCCGTGACCGACATGGGCGCCATCAACCTCAACGCAGGCTCGGGCGACGTGATCCAGCTGGACCTCGCACCCCTGCTGGGTGAGCTCGGGGCGACGGGCACCGTCTCCGACCTCTCCCTCGGGCTCGGGGCGCTCTCCGCCACGGCGACCGACCCCGGAGCCGGCCAGGTGACGTCCGGCTACAACATCGCATCGGCCGATGCGAACATCACCAGTCCGCTGGTGGGTGCCCTGGGAACGTCCGTGAACAATGGTGTGGGGTCACTCGCCCCGAGCTTGAACACCACCCTGCAACTCCAGCCGCAACTGGCAACGAGCCTGGACAACCTCCTCACGGATCTGCTCGGTCCTCTCCTCGGACGCGCTCTGAGCGTGCAGACCCCGACTGGCACGATCGCGTTGTCGGTGAACACGCAGGCGGCTGTGAACGCTGTGCTCGCGGAGCCGCTCACCAGCGGTGCGGTCACGATCAACGTCGCCCAAGGAACCATCTCGGTCGACCTGGGGCAGATCCTCGACGATCAGCCGGCGAACACTCCGATCGTGCTGGCAGACACCATCGCGCTCGCCGTCGACGACATCCTCACGAACCTGCTTCCTGCAGCCGTGTTGGAGGAGGTTCTGGACTCGACCCGCGTGGTCGTGAACGTCAATGCCGTTGTGAACATCCTCGGTGGCATCCTGCCCAGCAGCGTCGCCATCAGGATCGACACCACTCTGGCGGATCTGCTCGACCCCGCCGCTGTCCTGCCCATCGACGTGTCGGGCACGAGGATCCTCGGTCTTCCCGTAGGTGCCAACATCCTCCAGCCCCTGACCGACCTGGTTGTGAGCGGAGTGCTGCCCTCCCTGCGAACCTCACTCGGCGAAGTGCTCCAGCTCGAGGACGTCACGGCGATCACAACCCCGCTCATCGGTTCTCTTTCACCGGTGCTCGACGTGGTCGGCGAGATCGTGCAGCTCACCGTCAACCGCCAGACGACGACGACCGCGCCTGGCGGTCCGAATGGATTCCAGGATCCAGAAGGGACCTCGACGGCCGGCATCTTCACGGTGACCGCACTCCGCGTCTCCCTCCTCCCGCTCGTGAATGGGCCCGTGATCGACCTCGCATCCGCCTCCGTGCGGGCTGAGGCCGTCGTCGCACCGGCCACCCCGGTCGACATCACGTCGCCGACTCCCGACCAGAACTTCGCATTCGCGGGTGACGCCACGACGGCGGATGTTCCCGTGTCGGGCACGGCCGATGAATCGGCGCCTGTCACCGTCAGCATCGCCGGTCAGCCAACCCAGACGTCTCCTGTCGCCGCAGGTGGCGGGTTCTCGGTCGAGTTCCCAGGCCTCGTCGCGGGCACCTACACGGCGACCGCCTCCCAGACCGTCGGCGGGGTGACGACCACCGACACGGTGACGTTCACCGTCGGTCCGGTCGCGCCGGATGTCGCTCCGGTGACGATCCTCGAGCCCGATGAGGACGAGGTCATCCCGGGCGGCACGCAGGACGTGATCGTGAGCGGCACGGCTGAGCCGGGCGCCACCGTGACGGTGTCGATCCCGGGTGAGACTGACCAGGTCGTGACCGCAGACGATGTGACGGGCGCCTTCGAGGCGACGTTCCCGGCGCTCCCGGCTGACACGTACACGGCGACGGCGACCCAGGTGGTCGGCGGCGTGGAGTCGAGCGACACGGTGACCTTCACCGTGAGCGCTGCGGTCGTGGTCGCTCCGGTGGCGATCCTCGAGCCCGATGAGGACGAGGTGATCGCGGGCGGTACTCAGGA
>NZ_JAVCVL010000072.1:0-11869 GCF_032917815.1 Clavibacter sp. MX14-G9D
CCACCAGCTCCGCGGCGAGCGCCCGGAGCGCGTCCCGTCCGGCGGCGGTGCGAGCTGCCCGGTCGGCCGTGGCGTCCACGCGCACGGCCGCGACCCGGACCGCGCCGTCCCCGGGCCTCACGACGCTCCGGCGCGGGTGGTCCGCGTCGAGGTCCCGTCCATCCGCCCATCGTGACAGGAGGGGGGACGTTCGCGTGATGTCCACCCCTCCGCCTTCCGCCGTGACGCCGACGCGTGCGACAGTCGGGCATGGTCAGGTGGATCCGGAACTCCGTCATCGGTCTCGTGGTGGTCGCCCTGCTCGGCGGGGCGCTCATCCTCGCCGGCTGGACGGTGTCCGAGACGCACTTCGCGCGACCCGACGCGGGCTTCGACCGGGAGGTGGCGCGGCTGGAGGCGCTGCCCGGCGTGCGCGTGGCCTCCGCCGAGCGCTGGGTGGAGGCGCCCACGTTCGCCGGCGCGCAGGCGCGCGTCGACGTGGAGGTCGCCGCCGACGACCTGCCGGGCGTGCTGGCCGCCACCTGCGACTCCGGGTACCCCGGGCCGGTCGCGTGGTCGCTGGTCGTCGACGCCGGCGCGTCGACCACGGTGATCGTGGACGACGACGTCCCCGCCGCGGGATCCCGCTGCCTCGACGTCGGGTTCGACGTCCCGGGCATCGTGGAGGCGGCCGGCACCCTCGTCCCGGGCGTCGACCTGCAGCCGGTCCTCCGCGAGGACGACAGCCTCGCGCTCGTGGCGGTCGAGCTCGAGGGCGGCGACATCGCCGGGTCCCTCCCGCTCGTCGCCCACGCCGACGACCTGCGCGACGCCGCCGGCCTCACCGCGGACCGGACCGTGCGGATCGAGACCATGACCCTGGGGATCACGATGGGACCGGGCGAGCACGACCGCTGGCAGGCGCTGGTCGACGGGCTCGTCGCCGAGGACGGGGTGACCCAGCTCTCCGCCGACGACGCGGACTCGCAGATGGACGGCGTTGCGAAGGTGCAGGTCGCCGTGCCCGCCGCGGCGCACGACGCCGTCGAGGCGCGGATCCGGGCGTCGGGCCTGAGCGTCGCCGACCTCCCCGTGCGCTTCCTCCCCGACGACGGCCCGGTCGCCGACGCGCGGTAGCCGGGCGGCCGCGGGCGCCGCCCTCCGCGGCGGCGACCGTCAGAGGCGCACGGGGGTGCGCCGCAGGTCCTCGTGGCGCGCGGAGATCGACGCGCCGAGCAGGACCAGCCGCAGCGTCCGCTCGGCGGCGTCCTGGAGGAGGCGCTCGCCCTGGTCGACGGCGTCGCTCAGGGGCATGGGGATGGTCATGATCGACGCGATCGCGTCGATGCCGATGTCGTGCACGGACGGGGCGCCCTCGCCGATCGACCCGGCGATGGCGAGCACGGGCACGCCCGCGCGCTGGGCCCGCGACGCGATCTCGGCCGGCACCTTGCCGCGCGGGGTCTGGTAGTCGATCGCGCCCTCGGCGGTGATGACGAGGTCGGCGCGCGCGATCAGGCCGTCGAGGTCCACGGAGCCGAGGCCGATGCCCAGCAGCGCGTCGAAGCGCGACACCAGGCGCGCACCGATCCCCGCGGCGAGCCCGGCCCCGAGGCCGCCCGAGGCCCCCGTCCCCCCGCCGAGGCGGAGGTCGAGCCCGACGACCGGCGGCGCGTCCCGGGCGAGGACGGCGGCCCAGGTCTCGAGCGCGTCGGAGAGCCGCTCGACCTGCTCGGGGGTGGCTCCCTTCTGCGGGCCGAAGACCCGGGCCACCCCGCGGTCCCCGCAGAGGACGTTGTGGATGTTGCAGGCGAGGACGACCTCGGTGGCCGCGAGGCGCGGGTCGAGGCCGGACAGGTCGAGCTCGTGCAGGCGGGCGAGGTGCTGCCCGCCGTCGGGCAGCTCCGCGCCGCCCTCATCGAGCAGGCGCGCGCCCATCGCCGACAGCGCGCCGGCCCCGCCGTCCGAGGTCCCCGAGTCGCCGCAGCCGACGATGATCGTGGTGGCCCCGTCGTCGAGGGCCGCGAGGATGAGCTCGCCGACGCCCCGCGTGGTCGTCCGTCCCGGGTCGCGGTCGCCGCGCGGCACGAGCCGGAGCCCCGCCGCCGAGGCCATCTCCACCACGGCGGTCGAGCGGGCGCTCCCCCCGAGGCGCGCCCAGTGCGCCTCGACCGGCTGGCCGACGGGGCCGGTGACGCGGGCGGCGACGAGGTCCCCGCCCGTGGTCCGCGCGAGGATCTCGGCGGTGCCCTCCCCGCCGTCGGGGATGGGCACCAGGTCGAGGTGCACGCCGGGGAGCACCCGGCGGACCCCGGCGCCGATGGCGCGGGCGACGGTCTCGGCGTCGAGGCTCTCCTTGAACCCGCTGGGGGCGATGAGGATGCGATGGGGCACGTTCATGGACATGGGACTACCTCGGGCTCGGTCGGGCGGATGGAGGGACGGGCGGGCGGAGGGACGGGCGCGTGGACGGACGGGTCAGGGGAGGAAGAGCGGCAGCCCCATCAGGGGCCACACCCACCAGGCGAAGGCCGCGATGATCGCGAGCATGACCGGGCCGAGGACCGCCGAGAGCCGCAGGAGCTGCGCCGGCTCGAAGCCCGGGGCGCCCTCGACGGCCGCGAACATCGCGACGGGCTTGGCCGAGCTCGTCAGCGTGTGGCAGAACCCGGCCGCGGCCGTGGAGGCGAAGGCCGCCGCCGCCGGATCGACGCCCACCCCCGGGGCGAGGGCGACCACGATGGGCACGAGCGCCGCGGAGCGGGCCGAGCGGGACTGGATGACCAGGTGGGCCGCGAGCGACACGGCGATCACGGCGAGCACGAACACCGGGCCCGCCGCGCCGCCGAGCGCCCCGAGGGGCGCGAACGCGCCCTGGGCCAGCCACTCGGCAGCGCCGGTGGAGGTCAGCGCGGTGCCGAGAGTCAGGGTCGCGGCGAGGAACAGGAGCAGCGTCCACGGCACCGCCTTCAGCGCCTTCCCGAGCGACGTCGAGCCGTAGCGGGGCGACGTGGCGACGAGGGCGCCGAGGAGCGCGACGACGGCCGGGTGGAGGCCGTGCAGCGGCTCCGTGCACCAGAGGACGATGACAGCGCCCAGCAGGAGCGCGGCCCGGGACTCGACCGCGGTGAGCGCGCCGGAGACGGGCGTGGGAGCGTGCGCCTGCAGGTCGGCGATGCCGATCGCGAGGTTCCGCCGCCGGTCGTCCGCGTCGGTGAACAGGAGCAGCACGATCTCGCACGCCACGTGGGAGCTGACGAGCGCGACGGGCAGCCCGAGCAGCATCCAGCGGACGAAGTCGAACCCCGTGCCCGTGGCCGTCTCCACGATCTGGCTCGTTATCAGGTGCGCCCCGGCGCCGAGGAGCGACGCCGCCGCGGACAGCAGGATGACCGTCGGGAACAGCAGCGACAGGGCGACGACGACCCTGCCGCGGTCGGCGAGCACGCGGGCGAGGGCGAGGAACACGGGGAGCGCGAGGGCGGCGCGGCCGGACGTCGCCGGCACGGCGAAGGTCGTCACGACGAGCGCCGCGGTCACGAGGTGGAACAGCTGCCGCGGCGTCCGCGCCCCCACGATCACGCTCGCGGCCCCGCGGAGCGCCAGCCCGGACGAGGTGACGCCGGAGGCGATGACGAAGGCCGCGAGCAGGAGCCAGACCGTCTCGTCGCCGAGGGACTGGAACAGCTCGTCGGTGTCGATGACGCCCATCACGACGAGGGCGGTGGCGGCTCCCAGGGCGACGTACGTGTCGTCGACGGGCGTGAAGATCCAGAACCAGACGGCGAGCACGAAGACGACCAGGGCGGCCGCCGCCGCGCCGTCGAGCCCCGCCCCGGGTCGGGACACCGTGGAGGCGAGCAGCACGACGACGACGATGCCCGCGACCGCGCCGAGGATGCGGGGCGTCCGCCGCGCCGTGAAGAGGCGGCGGAGGTCGCGGCCGTCCGCCGGATCGCCCGCGGGCGGGTCCGGCGGCGGCGGCGTGGTGGCGTACCGGACGCCGCTCATCGGAGCCGGTATCCCGCGCCGCGGACGGTCTCGACGCGGGCCGCGCCGATCTTGGCGCGCAGGGCGCGCACGTAGGCGTCGACCACGTTCGAGGCGGGATCGAAGTCCGGCCCCCAGATGCTGCCGATGATCTGGTCGCGCGACAGCACCTGCCCGGGGTGCCGGAGGAACAGCTCCAGCAGCGCGAGCTCGCGCGGGGTGAGGTCGTGGGCGTCCGGTCCGATCTGCACGCGCCGGCCGCGGACGTCCACCACCATGCCGTCGTGGACGAGCGCGGCCTCCGGCGTGAGCCGCTCGAAGTCGTCGAGCCGGAGTCGGACGCGCGCGAGCAGCTCCGCGAACTGGAACGGCTTCGACATGTAGTCGCTCGCCCCGCCCTCGAGGCCGCTGACGGTGTCGACGACGGAGTCCCGGGCCGTGAGGACGATCACGGGCACGTCCACGGCCTCGCCGCGCAGCTGGAACAGGACGGTGAAGCCGTCCATCACGGGCAGGCCGATGTCGAGCACGACGAGGTCGAACCGCCCGGTCCGCGCCATGAGCAGCGCGGTCTCGCCGTCGGCGACCACGGTGGTGTCGTAGCCCGCGCCGCGGAGACCCCGGCCGATGAACGTCGCGATGTTCCGGTCGTCCTCGGCGATCAGCACGTTCCTCGCCCTCACGGCGCCGCCCCGTCCTCGGGCGCGACCTCGTCGTCCGCCGCGCCGACCGCGACCGGCGCGGGCACGGTGATGCCGAACGTCGCCCCGTCCCCCGGCGTGCTGGTGAGCCAGGCGGATCCGCGGTGCGCGTCGGCGATGGCCCGCACGATGGCGAGCCCGAGCCCCGCGCCGTCGCGCCGCCCGGTGCCGTTGCCGTGGTGCGGGGCCGCGTCGTTGGCGCTGCCGTGGTGGAACCGCTCGAAGATCCGGCCGGCCTCGTGCTCCTCGACGCCGGGACCGTCGTCCGCGACCCAGAACACCACCACGCGGTCCGCTGCCCGGCCCTCGTACCGCGAGCCGAGCCGGATGGTCGATCCCGTCGCGGTGTACTGCACGGCGTTGGCGGCGAGCTGGAGGACGGCCTGCGTCACGCGCTGCTCGTCCACCCGGACCGTGCCCTCCGCGATCTCCATGAGCCGCCAGCGCCGGTCGCCGAGGGCCTGCGCCTTCGTCTCGATGTCGAGGGTGAGCGACGTGGCGTCCACCTCCTGGACCTTGACGAAGTTGGGCTGCTCGGCGCGCGCGAGCATGAGGAGGTCCGACACGATCCGCCCCATGCGGGCGAGCTCCGTGTCGACGAGCCGCAGCGTCTCGGCGCGCCGCTCGGGCTCGCTCTCGAGCAGCTCCAGGTGCCCGCGGACGACCGTGATCGGCGTGCGGAGCTCGTGGCTGGCGTCGTCGACGAACTTCTGCTGCGTCGTCGACGCCCGCTCGAGCCGGTCGAGCATCGCGTTGAAGGTCTCCGCGACGGCGGAGATGTCGTCGCGTCCGCTGACGGGCACGCGCCCGGTCAGGTCGTGCTCGGTGATGTCCTTCGCGACCTGGTGCACCTGCCGGATGGGAGCCAGGATCTGCCCGGCGACGAGCCACGCGATGACCGAGCTGAGCAGCAGGCCGCCCAGGGCGACCCAGGCGATGGTGACGATGGCGTCGTCGACCCCGTCCCGTTCCTGCTCGGTGAACTGCGCGATGACGAGCGCGCCGGTCTCGTCCCCGACGACGAACTCCGCGCGGCCCCACCGGACCGGTCCGTCCTCGGTGTCAGGGAGGGATCCGGACCGCTGCCGCGGGTCCAGCATGTCCTCCAGCAGGTCGTCCGAGTCGGCGAGGTCGGGGGTGGATCCGCGGTCCGGCGTCTGGGTGCCGACGACCTCCGCGCCGATGACCCCGGCCATCGACTCCCCGGTGCCGGGCGACTGCCGCGCGAGGTAGGTGGCCAGCAGTCGCTCGGCCGAGCCGAACGGGCGCGTGGTCGTCGGGTCGACGCCCTCCGTCGCGAACCGCGCGAACTCGTCGAACTCCTGGGCGATCTCGGCGTTGGCGTCCTGCTCGACCTGGGTGAGGAAGATGCTGCGGGCGGTCACGGAGACGGCGATGAGCGCCATCATCGTGGTCAGCAGGATCCAGCCGGTGATGCGCCACCGTGCGGGGATCGACGACCCCCGCTGCACGGACGCGCCCGGGGGCACCGGGGCGGCGGGCGCGGCGGCAGCCGTCGCGGGGCGGGGCACAGGGCCGGTCACGGGGCTAGTCGTCGGTGTCGCTGCCGGTGTCGTCGTCATCTTCGCCTCCCCCGTCGTCGTCGCCGTCCTCGTCGGCGGGCGGAGCAGGAGCGGGGACGGGAGCGGGCGCGGGCGCGGGAGCGCCGCCCGACGTGGCCTCGCCGGCCGGGGCCTCCACCGCCGGCGGCACGCTCGTCGGATCGGCGGACGTCGGGGCGGGCGTCGGCTCCACCGCGGTCGCGGGGTCCTCGGGCAGGGTCGCGGGGACCCGGATGGGCTCCTCGGGGACCACGGGATCACCCGGCGCGGTGGTCAGCGCCTGGCTCCCGAGGGCCAGGAGGACGGGGACGGCCAGCAGACCCGCGAGGACGGCGTACTTCTTCGTGAGGGCCACGATCCGAGCATGTCGGAGCCGCATGAAGGGAACATGAAGGACGGCGCCCGGCGGGGGCGCCGACCGCGGCGGGCGCCGGATCCAGCCCCGGATCAGCCGAGCTCGCGCACCAGCCGCTCGTCCGTCTCGGTCGCCTGCCGGGTGCGACCGGAGTCGTCCACGTACTCGTAGGCGCTCGTCGTCAGCTCGCCCGTGCCGCGGTAGCCCAGGCGCTCGTACAGAGCCCGGGCGCGCGGGTTGTCCGACGCGACCCCGACCGCGAGGCGGCCCGGCGCGACGCGCGCCTCGGCGGCGCGGATGATCGCCGTGCCCGCTCCCCGCCCGCGGGCCGTCGGATCCACGTGCAGGTTCCGCAGCTCGGGATCCGTCCCACGGAGGTCGAGCTGGCCGGCGCCGAGGTGCCGGTCGCCGTCCCAGGCGACGAGCAGCACGGAGTCCCCCGTCTCCTGCAGCTCCCACATCGCCCGCGCGAAGCCGCGGCCGGGCGGCTCCGCGCCCTCGAGCCGCGCCACCTCGGAGGCCGCGAGCGCGCGGACCTCGACCCCCGTCGACACCTAGATGACCGCCTCGCTCCAGTCGTCCGGGTTGCCGAAGCGGTGCGCGGTGATGCTGATGGCCTGCTCGCGCAGGAAGGTCAGCATCTCGACGCGCCCGGCCGCGGTGACCTCGTCGGCGAAGACGGCCACGTCGGGCGTCCCGCGGAGGGCGTCCGACAGCGACCGCGCCTCGACGAGCCGCGAGTCGCGGGCGGCGACGAGGCGCACGCGCTCCGTCGCGATGCCGGAGGAGGAGACGCGGGCGAGCCACGCGTCGTCGGTCTCGATGGTCACGTGCACGCTCGGCAGGTCGTCGAGCACCTGGCCGAGGCCGGCGGGCAGGATCCCCGGCACCGACACGTGCATCTCCGCGCGCGCCAGCCGCCCCGCCGCGAGCACCCGCAGGAGCTCCGCGAGCGAGCCCGACTCGGTGAGCCGCACCGTGACGGGCAGCGGCCGGTAGCGGAACAGGTTCCGCTCCACGCCGAGGGCGCTCGGGTCCTTCACCTGCCCGAACTCCTCGTGCCACGCGACCGCGTCGCTGAGCGCCGACCGGCGGACCAGGTCGAAGTCCTCGTACCGGATCGCGGGCTGCGCCGACTCGATGAGCTCCGTGACCCGCGGCGACAGGCCGCGCAGGTGCAGGGAGCTCGAGTGCCGGCCCGCGTCGGACACCCAGGAGCCGAGGCCCATGAGGTAGTTCGGGCCGCCCGCCTTCGTGCCGGACCCGACCGAGGAGCGCTTCCAGCCGCCGAACGGCTGGCGCTGCACGATGGCGCCCGTGATCCCGCGGTTGACGTACAGGTTCCCCGCCTCGACGGTCTCGAGCCACTGCTCGAGCTCCCGCGCGTCGAGGCTGTGCAGGCCCGCGGTGAGGCCGTACGGGATGGCGTTCTGGAAGCGGATCGCCTCCGCGAGGCTCCGCGCGCGCATGACCCCGAGCACGGGCCCGAAGAACTCGGTGAGGTGGAAGTACGACCCCGGCTGCACGCGATCCCGGACGCCCGGGGACCACAGCCGGCCGCTCTCGTCCATCTGCTCGGGCTCGACGAGCCACTTCTCGCCCACGCCGAGCTGGGTGAGCGCGTGCTTGAGCTTGCCCGCGGCCGGCTCGATGATCGGCCCCATCTGCGTGGTCGGGTCCGACGGGTACCCCACGCGCAGCGACGAGACGGCGTCGGTCAGCTGCGTGAGGAACCGGCGGGACCTGCCGACCGAGCCCACGAGGATCACGAGGCTCGCCGCCGAGCACTTCTGGCCGGCGTGGCCGAACGCGCTCTTCACGACATCGGCGGCGGCCAGGTCGAGGTCGGCGCTGGGCGTGACGATGATGGCGTTCTTGCCGCTGGTCTCGGCGAGGAGCGGGAGGTCGCTCCGCCAGGAGCGGAACACCTCGGCGGTCTCGTAGCCGCCCGTGAGGATCACGCGGTCGACGGCCGGGTGCGCGACGAGGTGCTCGCCGTACTCGGCCTCGCCCGCGTCGACCAGCGCGAGGAGCTCGCGCGGCACGCCGGCCTCGCGGAGCGCCTCGACGAGCACGGCGCCGGAGCGGCGGGCCTGCCCGGCGGGCTTCAGGACCACGCCGCTGCCGGCCGCGAGGGCCGCGAGCACGCTGCCCGCGGGGATGGCGACGGGGAAGTTCCACGGCGGCGCGACCACGGTGACGCGCGACGGCACGAAGCGGGCGCCCTGCACCCGGTCGAGGTCGCGGGCGCGCTCGGCGTAGTAGTGGGCGAAGTCCACGGCCTCGCTGACCTCGGGATCGGCCTCGGCGATGGTCTTGCCGGTCTCCGACGCCATGACCTCGATGAGGCGCGCGCGGTTCCGCTCGAGGGCGACGCCCACGCGGTGCAGCAGCGCCGCGCGCTGCTCGCCCGGGCGGGCGCCCCACGCGGCGGCGGCCGTGCGCACGCCGTCGATGACGTCGTCCAGCTGGTCGGTCGAGCCGATGCGCGCGGCGTCGATGGTCGCGACGCCGAGCTGCGAGGCGGCCACGCGCGACAGGATCTCCCGGCCCCAGGCGCGGTTCGTCGGCAGGGCCGGATCCGTGTCGGGCGCGTTGCGGAACGGCGTCGGGGAGGCGTCGGGGTCCCCCAGCGCCTCGGGCGTCAGCAGGGAGCCGCGCGTGAAGCCCTGCACCACGTTGGTCAGCTGCGGGTCGACCTCGTCCTCGGGCTCCTCCGGCGTCTCGGGCGCCGCGAGCGGGTCCACGTCGTCGAGCTCGGGCGGGAAGCGCCGGTCCTGCGTGCGGTTCGGCGCCGGGATCGCGTCGTCGACGCCCGCGAGCGACGCGCGGAACCGCGACTCCTCGCGCGCGAACAGCTCGGCCGACGTGCTCAGCTCGAACACCGCCGACATGAAGTTCTCCTGGCTGGCGTTCTCCTCCAGGCGGCGGATGAGGTACGAGATGGCCACGTCGAACTCGGTGGGGTGCACGACGGGCGTGTAGAGGAGGAGCCCGCCGACGGTGCGCTTCACGGCCTCGGCCTGGCCGGTCGCCATGCCGAGCAGCATCTCGAACTCGATCCGGTCGGTCACGCCCCGCTCCTCGGCGAGGAGCCACGCGTAGGCGACGTCGAACAGGTTGTGACCGGCGACGCCGACCTTCACGGCGTCGGCCGCGGCGGGCTGGAGCGCGTGCTCGAGCATCCGCTTGTAGTGCGTGTCGGTCTGCTCCTTGGTGGCCCAGGTGGCGACCGGCCAGTCGTGCATGGCGCCGTCCACGTGCTCCATGGCGAGGTTGGCGCCCTTGACGATGCGGACCTTGACGGGCGCGCCGCCCGCCGCGCGCCGCGCCGTAGCCCACGTCGTGAGGCGCTGGAGCCCCGCGAGCGCGTCGGGCAGGTACGCCTGCAGCACGATGCCCGCCTCGAGGTCCTTCAGCTGCGGCTGGTCGAGCACGCGCGTGAACACCTCGATGGTGAGGTCGAGGTCCTTGTACTCCTCCATGTCGAGGTTGATGAACTTCGGCGCAGCGGCCTCCGCCGCCAGCTCGTACAGCGGGGTCAGCCGCTCGACGACCTTGTCGACGGCCTCGTCGAACGCCCACATCGACAGCTGCGACACGACCGACGACACCTTGATGGACACGTAGTCCACGTCGTCGCGGGCGAGGAGCTCCCGGGTGCCGGCCAGGCGGCGGGCCGCCTCCTGCTCGCCCAGCACGGCCTCGCCGAGGAGGTTCAGGTTGAGGCGGGATCCGCCGGCGCGCAGCTTCTCGATGGCCGGGCCGAGCTTGTCGCTCGTCGCGTCGACGATGAGGTGGCCGACCATCTCGCGGAGCACGCGGCGCGCGACGGGCACGACCACCTGCGGGAGGACGGGCCCGAGGATCCCGCCCGCGCGGATCGCGCCCTGCATGTACCAGGGGAGGAAGCCGGGGGTCTTCCCGGTGAGCGCGGCGAGGCTGTTGCCGGCGACGGGCAGGTCCTCCGGGCGGACGACCCGGTCGACGAAGCCGATGGTGAAGTCGAGCCCGTGCTCGTCCTTGAGGACGCCCGCGAGCCGCTCCGCCGACGGGTCGGCGGGGTGCGTGGCGGCCTCGGCGAGCCACGTGCGCACGAGGGCGACGGCCCGGTCGGCGAGGTCGTCGCGGTCCGGGGCGATCACGGGGACGGCGGAGGTCCCGGGGGCGGATGCGGTCTCGGCGGTCATGCGGGCCTCTTCGTCTCGTCTCGTACGGGGCCGACCTCGTCGGCGGTCGCGCTGCACGCGCGCCCTCCCAGTGTGCGACCATGCTCCCATCGGATGCGCTGAACGTTTCCGATGATCATCGTGCGGCCCTGCCGATGATTCCACGCATCGGCCGGAACGGCGGGAGGCGCACGTGCTCGAGATGCGGCGCCTGCGCCTCCTCCGCGAGCTGAAGCTCCGCGGGACCATCGGCGCGGTCGCCGACGCGCTCTCCTTCAGCCCCTCGTCGGTGTCGCAGCAGCTGTCGCAGCTGGAGCGCGAGGCGGGGGTCACGCTCCTGCGGCGGGTCGGCCGCCGGGTGGTGCTCACGCCCCAGGCGGAGATCCTCGTGGAGCACACGACCGCGCTCCTCGAGCGACTGGAGCGCGCCGAGACCGAGGTCAACGCGTCGCTCGCGAACGTCTCCGGCACCATCCGCATGGCCGCGTTCCAGTCGGCGCTCCTCGCGCTCGTGCCGCCCGCGCTCACGATCCTGCGTGACGACTACCCCGACCTGCGGGTCGAGATCACGATGCGGGAGCCCGAGTCGGGCCTCCACGACGTGTGGGCGCGCGACCACGACCTCGTCATCGCCGAGCAGTACCCGGCGCACGCGGCGCCCCGGCCCGCCGACCTCGACCGCGAGGAGCTGTGCGTGGACCCGCTCCGCTTGGGCCTCCCGCCCGGCCGCGACGACATCCGCTCGGTCTCGGACGCCCGGCGCCTGCCCTGGGTGATGGAGCCCGCGGGGACGGCGTCGCGCCACTTCGCGGAGCAGGTGTGCCGGGTCGCGGGCTTCGAGCCGGACGTGCGCTTCGTGACGGCCGACCTGCAGGCCCACATCGACCTCGTGCGCGCCGGTCACGCGGCGTCGGTGCTCCCGGACCTCGTCTGGGCCGGGCGCGAGCCCGACGTGCGGCTCGTCGGCCTGCCCGGCTCGCCGCGCCGGACGGTGTTCACGTCGTCGCGCGTCGGGAGCCTCGACCGGCCCGGGATCCGCGCGTGCCGCGACGCCCTCGCCCGCGCCGTGGAGGTCATGGGCCACGGCGCGGGCTGAGGACGCCCCCCCCCTGC
>NZ_JAVCVL010000073.1:0-11455 GCF_032917815.1 Clavibacter sp. MX14-G9D
GCGGCGCCGAACGCGGCGATCGCGTCCCCGAGCCGGCCGCCCCCGCGGACCCGCAGGCGGGCCCGACCTACCCGGCGTTCGTCGAGCCCGACGCGCAGCGGGCGTCCGACGCGCAGCCGGCATCCGAGGAGCCGCCCGCCTCCGCCGAGCCCCCCGCGGATCCGCCCGCGCACCCCCGGTGACCTACTACGCGGCCATGGCGGTCGTCTCGGCGGTCATCACGCTCGTCCTGTCGATGGTCGTCATGAAGCTCGGCTACCGCTACAAGCTGTATCCCGCCATCCGCGCACGCGACGTGCACACCCGCCCCACGCCGCGCCTGGGGGGCGTGGCCATGTTCGCGGGCATCCTGGTGGCCTTCGCCGTCGCGTCGCAGGTCTCCTGGTTCGGGCTGGTCTTCGACCGGCCGGGCCCCGTCATCGCGATCCTCGGCGCCGCGCTCATGATCGTCGTCATCGGCGTCCTCGACGACGTCTACGACCTCGACTGGATGATCAAGCTGGCCGGGCAGATCCTCGCGGCGGGCCTCCTCGCCTGGCAGGGCGTCGCGATCTCCTCGCTGCCCATCGGCGGCCTCACCGTCGGCTCCTCGCAGATGTCGATCATGCTGACGATCTTCGCCATCGTCCTCGTCATGAACGCCGTCAACTTCATCGACGGCCTGGACGGCCTCGTCGCCGGCGTCGCGATCATCGCCAACGGCGCCTTCTTCCTCTACAGCTTCCTGCTCTCGGACACCGCGACCGGCCAGACGGAGCGCTTCAACCTCGCGTCGCTCATCAGCGCCATCCTCATCGGCGCGTGCCTGGGCTTCCTCCCCTTCAACTGGCACCCCGCCAAGCTGTTCATGGGCGACGCCGGCGCGCTGCTGGTCGGGCTCCTCATGGCCACGAGCGCCATCGCCGTCACGGGCGAGATCGACCCGAACCCGGAGACCTTCGGCCGATCGCAGCTCCTGCCGGCGTTCCTCCCGATCCTCCTGCCGTTCGCGATCCTCATCGTGCCGCTGCTCGACTTCGCCCTCGCGGTGTTCCGGCGCCTCAAGGCGGGGAAGTCGCCGTTCAGCGCCGACCGCAAGCACCTGCACCACCGCCTGCTCGACATGGGCCACTCGCGCCTGCACGCGACCCTCATCTTCTACGCGTGGACCGGCGTCGTGTCGGCCGGCTGCCTCCTCATGTTCGTCGTGCAGCCGTACGCGTGGGGCGTCGGCTTCATCGCCGTCGGCATGGTCGCCTGCGCCGTCGTGACGCTCGCCCCCCTCAGCCGGCGCAAGCGCCTCGAGGCCGCGGCGCAGCTGGTCCCCGCCGACGCGGACTCCGACGACGCCGCCGCGTTCGACCCCCTCGACGAGGCCGCCCCCGACCGCCCCCTCGCGCGCCTCACCGAGGCGGAGCTCGCGACGGTCGAGCGCGAGCACGCCGACCTCGCCACCGGGGCCATCGCGACCCGACCCACCGACGGCCCGCACCCGGGCGACAGCAAGGAGACACCATGACCGACAGCGCCCCCGCCCCCGCCCCCGTCCCCGCGGAGCGCCCCGCCGCCAAGAAGGACGTCTTCTCCCGCATCCTGGTGGCCGGCGCCGTGCTCGCCCTCGCCATCGCGGTGGTGGGCGGCGTCGTCGGCTTCGCGGTCGACGGCGGCCGCGGGCTCCTCAGCGCCGTCATCGGCAGCGCCATGGCGCTCGTGTTCCTCGGCCTGACGGCGGGCAGCATCCTCTTCGCGAACCGGTTCCAGTCCTCGCCGATCTACCCGACGCTGTTCTTCTCCGTCGTGCTCGGCGCGTGGCTGCTGAAGTTCGTCGTGTTCCTGGCCATCACGCTCGCGCTCAAGGAGCAGCCCTGGATCAACCTGGTGGTGCTGTTCGTGACCGTCATCGTGGGCGTCGTGGGCGCGCTCGTGGTGGACATGATCGTCATCACCAAGGCGCGCGTGGGCTACGTCAGCGACGCCCACCTGCCCGGGCGCTAGGCGTCCTGCCCGACCGCTCCGCGCCGCGGACGCGATTAGTCAGGGCACCCTCATTGTTGATAGTCTCTCTCGTGACGATTCCCGTCGGGCCGTGCCCAGAACCACCTCACGCCGGCGTCTTCTCACCCCATCCGTTCGTCGCCGCGAGAGCTCGCGCTCCACGCCCCGAAACAGGAGATAGCGCTGTTAGCCACCGCTGCACCCAGCATCATCACCCTCGCCGCTGAAGACTCGGGTGAGGGGTTCCACGCTCCCACGCTGTCGGAGTTCTTCCCGCCGATCGCCTTCTTCGAGGGCACGGGCTTCGACCTCAACCGCATCATGCTCATCAGGCTCCTGGTGATGGTGGTCCTGGTGGTCCTGTTCGTCGTCGGCACGCGGAAGCTGTCGCTCGTCCCCGGCCGCGGTCAGAACCTCATGGAGATGGGCGTGGACTTCGTCCGCGTCAACATCGCGGAGGACATCCTCGGCAAGAAGGACGGCCGGCGCTTCCTGCCGATCCTCATGACCATCTTCTTCCTGGTCCTCGGCATGAACCTGACGGGCGTCATCCCGTTCCTGAACATCGCGGGCACCGCGGTCATCGGCCTGCCGATGCTCCTCGCGGTCGTCGCGTACGTCACCTTCATCTACGCCGGCATCAAGGACCGGGGCGTGATGTTCTTCAAGAACACCCTGTTCCCCGCCGGTGCGCCGAAGGCGGTCTACCTCCTCCTCACGCCCATCGAGTTCCTCTCGACGTTCATCATCCGGCCGGTCGCGCTCACGCTCCGACTCCTGATGAACATGCTCGTGGGGCACCTCCTGCTGGTGCTCTGCTTCTCCGCGACGTGGTTCTTCCTCTTCGAGGCGCAGGGCGCGCTCAAGATCCTGGGCGCCGGCACCCTCGTCCTCGGATTCGCGTTCACGCTCTTCGAGCTGCTCGTCGCCGTCCTGCAGGCCTACATCTTCGCCCTCCTCACCGCCGTCTACATCCAGATGGCCGTGGCGGAGGAGCACTAAGCGATCTCGTCCACCCACGAGATCACCCAACCGGAAGGAAACCCCAGTGGACCCCATCATTCTCGCCGAGATCAACGGCAACATCGCGACCGTCGGCTACGGCCTCGCAGCGATCGGCCCCGGCATCGGCGTCGGCATCGTCGCGGGCAAGACCGTCGAGGCCATGGCCCGCCAGCCCGAGATGGCCGGCAGCCTCCGCACCACGATGTTCCTCGGCATCGCGTTCTCCGAGGCGCTCGCGCTCATCGGCCTCGCGACCTACTTCATCTTCACCAACTAGGGGACACGCACATGCTCACGCCCCACAACGTGATGGCGGCAGGTGAAGAAGCGCCGAGCATCCTCCTTCCCGCGGTCTACGACATCGTGTGGTCGGCGGTCGTGTTCGTCGTCCTCCTGCTCGTCATCTGGAAGTACGCGCTGCCGCGCGTCTACGCCATGCTCGACGGCCGCACCGAGGCCATCGCCGGCGGCATCGAGAAGGCCGAGCGCGCCCAGGCCGAGGCGGACGCCGCCAAGGCGGAGCTGACCGCCCAGCTCGCCGAGGCACGCGCCGAGGCCGGTCGCATCCGCGACCAGGCCCGGGTCGACGCCACGGCGATCGCCGCGGAGATCAAGGAGCAGGCCCAGGCCGACGCCGCCCGGATCACCGCCAGCGCTCAGCAGCAGATCGAGGCCGAGCGCCAGCAGGCGGTCGTCTCGCTCCGGTCCGAGGTCGGGTCGCTCGCGATCGACCTCGCGTCGGGCGTCATCGGCCAGAGCCTCACGGACGACCAGCGCTCCACCGCGCTCGTCGACCGGTTCCTCGCCGACCTGGAGGCCAGCGAGACCGCCGGCAGGACGGGATCCGCCAGCTGATGGGCAGTGCATCGCGCGCATCGCTGGACTCGGCCCGCCGCGTCCTCGCGGAGCTCGGGGGCGTCGACCTGTCGACGGCCGGTCAGCTCCTCGGGGCCGGCCGTGCCATCGGCGGATCCACGCACCTGCTCTCCGCGCTGGCGGACACCGGCATCGCGCCGGAGGTCAAGCACAGCATCGTCGACCGGGTCTTCGGCGCCACCGTGCAGGAGCCGGCGCTCCGCGTCCTCCGCGCGGTCGTCGACGGCCGCTGGTCCTCGAACGGCGAGCTGCTCGCGGGCATCGAGGAGCTCGGCATCCGTGCCGCGGCCATCTCGGCGCCCGAGGGCACGCCCATCGAGGCGGAGCTGTTCACGTTCGGCCGCGCCGTCTCCACGGACGACGCCCTGGAGCTCGCCCTCGGCGACAAGCTGGGCGACCCCGTGGCGAAGTCGACGCTCGTGCACCGTCTCCTCGACGGTCGGGCGTCGGAGCAGGCGATCGTCATCGTCGAGCAGCTCGTGCAGCAGCCCCGCGGCCGCCGCATGGGGGAGCTCGTGCGCTTCGCCGCCACCGTCGTGGCCGACCAGGCGGGCTTCACCATCGCCACGGTCCGCGTCGCGTCGCCCCTGTCGCCCGAGCAGTCGGAGCGGCTCGCGCAGGCACTGAGCCGCCGGTACTACCGGCGGGTCGAGCTGAACCAGGTCGTGGACCGCGACCTCGTCGGCGGCCTCCGCGTCCAGATCGGCGACGACGTCATCGACGGCAGCGTCGCCACCAGGATCAACGATTTGAGACTCCAGTTCGCCTGACCGGCGGGCGTCACCTCGGGGGCCGTCGGCCCTCGTGAATGCAAAGGGAAAGAAGATGGCAGAACTTTCGATCAGCCCCGACGAGATCCGGGACGCGCTCAAGGACTTCGTGCAGTCCTACGAGCCCGGCAAGGCCTCGACCACCGAGGTCGGCTACGTGCTCGACGCGGGCGACGGAATCGCCCACGTGCAGGGCCTGCCCGGCGTCATGGCCAACGAGCTCATCACGTTCGCCGACGGGACCCTGGGCCTCGCCCAGAACCTGGAGGAGAGCGAGATCGGCGTCATCGTGCTCGGCGAGTTCGCCGGCATCGAGGAGGGCATGGAGGTGCGCCGCACCGGCGAGGTGCTCTCCGTCCCCGTCGGCGACGGCTACCTCGGCCGCGTCGTGGACCCGCTGGGCAACCCCATCGACGGCCAGGGCGAGATCGCCTCCGAGGGCCGTCGCGCGCTCGAGCTCCAGGCGCCCGGCGTCATGCAGCGCAAGAGCGTGCACGAGCCCATGCAGACCGGCATCAAGGCCATCGACGCCATGATCCCGATCGGCCGCGGCCAGCGCCAGCTCATCATCGGCGACCGCCAGACCGGCAAGACGGCCATCGCGATCGACACGATCATCAACCAGAAGGCCAACTGGGAGTCCGGCGACACGAACAAGCAGGTGCGCTGCATCTACGTCGCCATCGGCCAGAAGGGCTCCACCATCGCCTCGGTGCGCGGTGCCCTCGAGGAGGCCGGCGCCATGGAGTACACGACCATCGTCGCGTCCCCCGCGTCCGACCCCGCCGGCTTCAAGTACCTGGCGCCCTACACCGGCTCGGCCATCGGCCAGCACTGGATGTACGGCGGCAAGCACGTCCTCATCATCTTCGACGACCTGTCCAAGCAGGCCGAGGCCTACCGCGCCGTCTCGCTCCTCCTGCGCCGTCCGCCGGGACGCGAGGCGTACCCCGGCGACGTCTTCTACCTGCACTCCCGCCTGCTCGAGCGCTGCGCCAAGCTCTCGGACGAGCTGGGCGCGGGCTCCATGACGGGCCTGCCCATCATCGAGACGAAGGCGAACGACGTCTCGGCGTACATCCCGACCAACGTGATCTCGATCACCGACGGCCAGATCTTCCTCCAGTCGGACCTGTTCAACGCGAACCAGCGTCCCGCGGTGGACGTCGGCATCTCGGTGTCCCGCGTCGGCGGCGACGCCCAGGTGAAGAGCATCAAGAAGGTCTCCGGCACGCTGAAGCTCGAGCTCGCGCAGTACCGCTCCCTCGAGGCGTTCGCGATCTTCGCGTCCGACCTCGACGCGGCCAGCCGTCGCCAGCTCGCCCGCGGCGCGCGCCTCACCGAGCTGCTCAAGCAGCCCCAGTACTCGCCGTTCCCCATCGAGGAGCAGGTCGTCTCGATCTGGGCGGGCACGAAGGGCAAGCTCGACGAGGTCCCCGTCGAGGACATCCTCCGCTTCGAGCGGGAGCTGCTCGACCACCTCCACCGCAACACGGAGGTCCTGTCGCAGCTGAAGGAGAAGAACGTCCTCACCGACGACATCACCGACGCCCTCGACAAGGCCGTGGACCAGTTCAAGCTCGAGTTCCAGACGGGCGAGGGCAAGCCGCTCGCCTCCGTGGGATCCGAGAGGTTCGAGCCCGCCAAGGCCGAGGACGTCAACCAGGAGCAGATCGTCAAGGGCAAGCGCTGACGCGCTCGCCCCACCGATCCGCCACCGACCGAGACCGATAGGGAGACTCATGGGAGCGCAACTCCGGGTCTACACGCAGAAGATCAAGTCCGCGCAGACGACGAAGAAGATCACCCGCGCGATGGAGCTGATCTCCGCGTCGCGCATCCAGAAGGCGCAGCAGCGGATGGCGGCGTCCGCGCCGTACTCGCGCGCCGTCACGCGCGCGGTCTCGGCGGTGGCGACGTTCTCCAACGTCGACCACATCCTCACGACCGAGCCCGAGAAGGTGGAGCGGGCGGCGATCGTCATCTTCGCCTCCGACCGCGGCCTCGCCGGCGCGTTCAGCTCCAGCGTCCTGAAGGAGTCGGAGCAGCTCGCCGAGCTCCTCCGCTCGCAGGGCAAGGAGATCGTGTACTACCTCGTCGGCCGCAAGGCCGTCGGGTACTTCAAGTTCCGCAAGCGGGACTCGGAGCGCATCTGGACCGGCAGCACGGAGAAGCCCGAGTTCGAGACGGCCAAGTCCATCGGCGACGCGCTCGTGGAGAAGTTCGTCGCACCGGCGTCCGAGGGCGGCGTGGACGAGATCCACATCGTCTTCAACCGCTTCGTGTCGATCGCCACGCAGAAGCCCGAGGTCGTCCGGCTGCTGCCGCTCGAGGTCGTCGAGGGGGTGGAGGCGCCCGACCAGGGCGCCGTGCTGCCCCTCTACGAGTTCGAGCCCGAGGTGGGCGACGTGCTCGACGCGCTGCTGCCCGTCTACATCGAGAGCCGCATCTTCAACGCCATGCTGCAGTCGGCCGCCTCCGAGCACGCCGCCCGCCAGAAGGCCATGAAGTCGGCGAGCGACAACGCCGACAAGCTCGTGACCACGTACACGCGGCTGCGCAACAACGCGCGTCAGACGGAGATCACCCAGCAGATCTCCGAGATCGTCGGCGGCGCGGACGCGCTCGCCTCCAGCAAGTAACACCTCACGCTCCACGAATGAAGAAGAGAGACATCAATGACTGACACCGCCACTGCGCCGGTCGACACCGACAGGGTGGCCGGCGTCGGACGCATCGCACGCGTCACCGGCCCGGTCGTGGACATCGAGTTCCCGCACGACTCGATCCCCCCGGTCTACAACGCCCTGAAGACCACGATCACCATCGGCGAGGACTCCACGGAGATCACGCTCGAGGTCGCCCAGCACCTCGGCGACGACCTGGTCCGCGCCATCGCCCTCAAGCCCACGGACGGCCTCGTCCGCGGCCAGGAGGTGCGCGACACCGGCGAGGCCATCTCGGTCCCCGTCGGCGACATCACCAAGGGCAAGGTGTTCAACGTCACCGGCGACGTGCTCAACAACGTCGGCGGCGAGAAGATCGAGATCACCGAGCGCTGGCCCATCCACCGCAAGCCCCCGATGTTCGACCAGCTGGAGTCGAAGACCCAGCTCTTCGAGACCGGCATCAAGGTCATCGACCTCCTCACCCCGTACGTGCAGGGCGGCAAGATCGGCCTGTTCGGCGGCGCGGGCGTCGGCAAGACCGTCCTCATCCAGGAGATGATCCAGCGCGTCGCGCAGGACCACGGTGGAGTGTCCGTCTTCGCGGGCGTCGGCGAGCGCACCCGCGAGGGCAACGACCTCATCATGGAGATGGAGGAGGCCGGCGTCTTCGACAAGACTGCCTTGGTCTTCGGCCAGATGGACGAGCCGCCGGGAACGCGCCTCCGCGTGGCCCTGTCCGCGCTCACGATGGCGGAGTACTTCCGCGACGTGCAGAACCAGGACGTGCTGCTCTTCATCGACAACATCTTCCGCTTCACGCAGGCCGGCTCCGAGGTCTCCACGCTGCTCGGCCGCATGCCGTCCGCGGTGGGCTACCAGCCGAACCTCGCGGACGAGATGGGCGTGCTCCAGGAGCGCATCACGTCGACCCGCGGCCACAGCATCACCTCGCTTCAGGCCATCTACGTCCCCGCGGACGACTACACCGACCCGGCCCCGGCCACCACGTTCGCGCACCTCGACGCGACCACGGAGCTCAGCCGCGAGATCGCGTCGCGCGGTCTCTACCCGGCCGTCGACCCGCTGACGTCCACCAGCCGCATCCTTGACCCGCGGTACCTGGGCCAGGCGCACTACGACACGGCCACCCGCGTCAAGGCGATCCTGCAGAAGAACAAGGAGCTCCAGGAGATCATCGCGATCCTCGGTGTCGACGAGCTCTCCGAGGAGGACAAGGTCACGGTCAGCCGTGCCCGCCGCATCCAGCAGTTCCTCTCGCAGAACACCTACATGGCGAAGAAGTTCACGGGCGTCGAGGGCTCCACGGTGCCGCTGAAGAACACCATCGAGTCCTTCTCGAAGATCGCCGACGGCGAGTACGACCACGTCGCCGAGCAGGCGTTCTTCAACGTGGGCGACCTCGACGACGTCGACCGCCGCTGGTCCGAGATCCAGAAGGAGAACGGCTGACATGGCCCGCGCTGATCTCACGGTCACCGTGGTCTCGGCCGACCAGCAGGTCTGGTCCGGCCAGGCCTCCATGGTCGTCGCGCGCACGAGCGAGGGCGAGATCGGCATCCTCGCCGGTCACGAGCCGCTCCTGGCGATCCTCGCGACCGGCAACGTCCGCATCACGCAGGACGGCGGTGCCGTGATCACGGCCGACGCCGACGAGGGCTTCCTCTCGGTCGAGAACGACAACGTCACCGTGGTCGCGCGACAGGCAGCACTGGTCGCCTAGCACCACCTCCGTCCGACGGCGGGCGGTCCCCTCGGGGGCCGTCCGCCTTCGTGCGTCCGGGGCCCGAGCGGTCAGCGGGGTGCGTCACTCCGCGGCGCGGCCCGCAGCCGGGGTGCGGCGTGCGGTACGCGCTGCTGTGCTCGATCGGCAGCCTCCCCCTTCTGAGTCCACGTCCCGTCCACGTCCCGTCTCGTCTGCATCCCCGTCCCCGGCCGCCCGCGGCCGCCTCATCCCCGGAGGTCCCGTGCTCGTCCTGCTGCCCCCGTCCGAGACGAAGCGCGACGGTGGCGAGGCCGGGACGCGCCTCGACCTCGACCGGCTCGCCTTCCCCGAGCTGACCGCGGAGCGTCGCACCGTCGTGCGCGCCCTGGCCGAGCTCGCCCAGGACGCGGACGCCGCCGCGCGCGTCCTGAAGCTCGGCCCGCGCCAGGCGGTAGAGGTGGAGCGCGACCGGGTCGTGGAGTCGTCGCCCACCATGCCGGCGCTGCTGCGCTACACGGGAGTGCTGTACGACCCCATCCGCGCCGACGCGCTGGATCCGGCGCAGCTGGAGTTCGCGGGCCGGCACGTGGCGGTCCACTCGGCCCTCCTCGGTCCCGTGCGCGCCACCGACCCCATCCCCGCCTACCGGCTCTCGCACGACACCCGCCTGCCCGGCCTCCGCCTGAAGGCCCACTGGGCCGCCTCGGTCCGCCGGGTCCTCGAGGGCGTCCCGGGCCTCGTCCTCGACCTCCGCTCCGACGGCTACGCGGCCCTCGGCCCGCGACCGGGGCACGAGGACTCCGCCGTGGTGCGCGTCGTCGCGCGCGGGGCGGACGGCACGGTACGGGCCCTCAACCACTTCAACAAGAAGGCCAAGGGCGAGCTCGTGCGGGCGCTCATCCTCGGCGGGCGGGACCTCGCGTCCGTCGCGGAGCTCCTGGACTGGGCGGCGGCGAACGGCATCGAGCTGTCCCGCGGAGCCGACGGCGAGCTCGTGCTGGTGGCCGCTCCGCACTGACCGGAGGCGCGCCGACCGGAGGTGCGCCGACCGGGGCGTCCGGCCGATGGGCGCCGCCGGCCTCGCGGGACACGCGGGCCACGCGGGCCTCGGGGGCCTCGGGGTCAGTCGGCCCGGTGGCAGCCGACGACGTGGTCGTCGACCAGCCCGGAGGACTGCATGAGCGCGTAGACCGTCGTGGGGCCCACGAAGCGGAGACCGACCGCCTTGAGCTCCCGGCTGAGGGCCGTCGACCCGGGGGTGACGGCCGGGATGTCCGCCGCGGTCGCCGGCCGGGAGCGGGTCGCGGGATCCTCCGCGTGCGCCCACACCAGGCGGTCGAGGGCACCGTCGCCGCGGGCGTCGAGGAGGGCGCGCACCGCACGCGCGTTCCCGCGCGCCGCCACGATCTTGGCGCGGTTGCGGATGATGCCGGCGTCGCCCATGAGCCGCTCCACGTCGTGCTCCTCCATGGCCGCGACCAAGTCGATGTCGAACCCGTGGAAGACCTCGCGGAACCGCGGCCGCTTGCGGAGGATCGTGATCCACGACAGACCCGCCTGGAACCCCTCGAGGCACAGCTTCTCGAAGAGCGGCCGGTCGCCGTGGAGCGGGCGGCCCCACTCCTCGTCGTGGTACCTGCGGTACTCGGGGTCGGCCGCGGACCAGGCGCACCGGGCGAGGCCGTCGTCCCCCGTGACGAGCGAGGCCGCGGTCACGAGGCGAGCACCGATCCCTCGAGCGCGAGCAGCCGCACCTTCGTCTCGACCCCGTCGCCGGCGCTGAAGCCCGTCACGCGACCGTCGGCTCCGAGCACGCGGTGGCAGGGGATGAGCAGGCACAGCCGGTTGGCGCCGACCGCGCCGCCCACCGCGCGCGCTCCGCCGGGCCTGCCGGCCGCCGCGGCGAGGGCGCCGTAGGTGGTGACGCCGCCGTGGGGGACGCGCGCGAGGGCCCGCCAGACGGCGACCTGGAACGGGGTGCCGCGGAGCGCCAGGGGCACGTCGAGCACCAGGCGCCGCCCGGCGAAGTAGTCCCGCAGCTGGCGGGCCGCCTCCTCGAGGACGGCGCTCGGCCGGTCGTCGAGGTGGTCGAGCGGCAGCCGGTCCGCCGTCGCGATGGAGAGCGATGCGACGCGGTCCCCCTCGGCGACGATCTCGAGCCGGCCGACGGGGGAGGGCATCCGGAGGAGCGCGCCCCCCGGCGGCAGGGCCGGGACGGCGGGAGGGAGGAGCGGCTCGGCGTCCGCGGGCGCGCCGGAGGATGCCGACGCGCGAGGCGTGGACGTGGCGCGCGTCGCCCGCGCGGGCCGCAGCGCGGCAGGGGAGGAGGGGGTCATGCGGTGACGGTACGGCGGGGGGGGGCGATCACGCGGCGCGCCCCCGGGGCGGGGGGGGGGCGGCCGGCGGCGGGGGGCGGGGGGGGGCGGGGCGGGGGGGCG
>NZ_JAVCVL010000074.1:0-11424 GCF_032917815.1 Clavibacter sp. MX14-G9D
GTCGCCCGCGGAGGCGACGCGCGCGGCCGGCACGACGACGACGCGGTGGCCGGCGAGCCGGGCGCGCACGCAGAGGTCGAGGGCGTCGTCGAGGGCGGGCAGCGCGTCGTCGAGGCCGCCGAGCTCGTCCCAGAGGCGGTGGCGGACGAGCATGCCGCCCGCGGCGACGCCGAGGACGTCGCTCATCTCGTCGTACTGCGCCTGGTCGAGCTCCACGTCGACGATGGGGACGGACGCGCCGAGCGTGGTCAGCGTGGTCCCCATCTCGTGGATGTACCCGGGGTGGTCCCACTCCATGGTCTTCGGCCCGGCGACCGCGACGCTCGGCGAGGCCTCGACCGCGGCGAGCAGCCGCTCGAGGGCGTCGGGCGCCGGCGCGTTGTCGGCGGAGAGCAGCCACAGCAGCTCGTGGTCGCCCTCGGGCGACGGGATGACGCGGACGGCCTGGTCGACGGCCTGCCCGAAGGTCATGCGGGCCGGCGCCTGCACCATGCGGGTCGGCTCGGCGGCGGCGAGCAGCGCCGCCGACGCGTCGCGGGAGCCGAGGTCGACCGCGACCACCTGGTCGGGACGCCGCGTCTGGGCCGCGAGCGCCTGGAGGGTCCGGTCGAGGAACTGCGCGCCCTCGTGGGCGACGAGGATCGCGGTTACTCGTGGCTGCATGACAGAGGAGACCCTACGTGGTGCGTGGTGCGGATCCGCCGCAGCCGACCGGCGCGCCGGTCAGCCCGCGCCGGGGCGCGGACGGGTGCCCGGTGGGCGCTCAGACGGCGCGCTTGCGGAGCTTGCGGCGCTCGCGCTCGGAGAGGCCACCCCAGATGCCGAAGCGCTCGTCGTTCTCCAGCGCGTACTCGAGGCACTCGCTGCGCACCTCGCACGATCCGCAGATCCGCTTGGCGTCGCGGGTGGATCCGCCCTTCTCGGGGAAGAACGCCTCGGGGTCGGTCTGCGCGCAGAGCGAGTCCGCCTGCCACGCGAGCGGGTTGCCGTCCTCGCCGGTGCGGACGCCCGGGACCCCGAGTCGGACGGGGTCGACGAACCAGTCGTCGGGGACTCCGGCGTGGTACTCAGGTAGTGCCATGTCACGATCTCCCCACGCGGCAGGGGCGCCCGGCCGGCCCCAGCTCATCGTCATAATTACACCGGTGTAACTCGCCTTCGTCAAGCCGCGGAGCGTAAACCCTCAGCCGCTCCTCGAGGGTTGCGACGCGCCGCCGCTCGCCGTCGGCGCTACGCCCCGGCGCCGGCCTGGCGGGCCCGCCAGGCGCTCTGGACCATGTCGTCGAGGGTGTGGCGCATGGCCCAGTCGATGTCGCGCGCGGCGAGCTCCCCGGACGCGACGATGCGCGCCGGGTCGCCGGGGCGGCGGTCGTGCAGCTCCGGCTCGAAGTCGATCCCGGTCGCCGTGCGGATGGCCGTCATGATCTCGCGCACGCTCGCGCCCTCGCCGCTGCCGAGGCAGTAGACGGGCTCGACGGGCTCCCCCGCCTCGAGGCGGCGGGCGGCCGCGACGTGCGAGGCCGCGAGGTCGACGACGTGGATGTAGTCGCGGACGCACGTGCCGTCGGGCGTCGCGTAGTCGCCGCCGTAGATGCGGGGCGTCCGACCGTCGAGCAGCGCGTCGAAGACGAGCGGGAACAGGTTGTGCGGGCTCGTGTCGAAGTAGCCCTCCTCGCCGGATCCGACGACGTTGAAGTAGCGCAGCGACGCGTGCCGGAGGCCCGTGGCGACGCCCTGGTCGCGCAGCAGCCACTCGCCGATGAGCTTCGACTCCCCGTACGGGGACTCGGGCGCCCGGGGGGTGCTCTCGTCGACGAGGTCGACGTCGGTCGTGCCGTACACGGCGGCGGAGGACGAGAACACGATGCTGTCGACGCCCGCGCGCTGCATCTCCTCGAGGAGCACCGCCGTGGCCGTGACGTTCTGCTCGTACGTGTGCAGCGGGCGCTGGACGGACACGCCGGCGTACTTGAAGCCCGCGACGTGCACGACCCCGCGGATGTCACCCGTCCCGAGGACGCGGGCGAGGAGCTCGCGGTCGAGGACGGATCCGCGGTGGAAGGGGACGCCCTCGGGGACGAAGGACTCGTGCCCGCTCGAGAGGTCGTCGAGGACGACCGTGTCGAGCCCCGCGCGCGCGAACGCCGAGACGATGTGCGAACCGATGTAGCCGGCGCCGCCGGTGACCAACCATGTCATGCGGCAACCCTATCGACGGCGCCGCGGTGCCCCGGTCACGCGGAGGGGGCGTCGTCCTCGTCCCGGGCGGTGGGCGCGGGCGTCGTCGCGAGGAACGCCTCCCCGTCGCCGACGACGACCAGGCGGCCCTCGTCGGGGGTGACGAACACGGCCTCGCCGCGGGCGACGTCCACCGCGGAGGCCTCGCCCCGGATCGACACGGCGCCCGCGGTGCAGATGACGATGGCGGGCCCGTCGATCGCCACGACGCTCGCCCCCGCGTCCCCGGCCGAGGCCTCGCGCGTGGCCGGGGCGATGCGCGCGAGCAGGAAGTCGGGCACGTCGGGGCGGTACAGCTCGACGCCGGGCGCCGCGTGCTCCGGCTCCAGGTACGGCACGGGCAGCGCCTGGAACTCGAGCACGTCGAGCAGCTCGGGCACGTCGACGTGCTTGGGCGTGAGGCCGCCGCGCAGCACGTTGTCGGACGCGGCCATGAGCTCGATCCCGAGGCCGTGCAGGTAGGCGTGGATGTTGCCGGCCGGCAGGTACAGCGCCTCGCCGCGGCGGAGCGTCACGCGGTTGAGCAGCAGCGAGGTGACGATGCCCGGATCGCCCGGGTACGCCTCGGCGAGCTCGCGCACGGTGCGCATCTCGGTGGGGAACTCCCGGCACTGCCGGTCGGAGGCGAGGCTCGCCAGCAGGGTGACGCGGTCGACCAGGCGCCGCACGGCGGACCCGCCGCCCATGAGGAAGGCGAACACGTCCCGGAGCACGTCCGCCTCGGACCCCGTCAGGCGCGACAGGACGCTGCGGATGACGGCCGGGTCGGAGTCGGGGCCGGAGGCGTCGAGCGTGAGGAGCAGCGTGAACACCTGCCGCACCTCCGAGAGCGGACGGAACCCGCAGAGCGCGTGGAACTCGTCGCTCAGCGCGTACACGAGCTCCGGCTTGTGCAGCGGGTCCTTGTAGTTGCGCTGCGGGGCGTCGACGGGGACGCCCCGCGCCTCCTCGTCGCGGAAGCCGAGGCGGGCCCGGTGCAGGTCGGGGTGCGCCTGCAGCGAGAGCGGGCCGCCCGCGGCGAGCACCTTGAGGAGGAAGGGCAGGCCGGGGCCGTCGCCCGGGCGGAGGCCCTCGGCGAGCGGGCCGAGCGTGGTCGCGGGGTCCGCCTGGATCCACGCGGACAGCGTCGTCGCGCCGCCCGCCTGCGCGGGATCGACGATGCGCGTCGGCGAGCCGTCGTGCGCCCCGAGCCAGAGCTCCGCCTCCGGACCGCCGGACGGCTCGCGGCCGAGGAGGTCGGCGATGGCGGTGCGGGACCCCCAGGCGTAGTCGCGGGGGGTGTTGGCGAGGGAGGTGAACACGGATGATCCTGTCGGGCTTGGCGGCTACCTACAACGCCCGAGGGGGCGCGTCCTGTCCGGACGCGACCAAAGTACCAACCGATCGGGGCGCCGCCGCGACGCCGACATAGGCTCGGCCGCGAGGCGCCCGTCCCGAGGGCGCCGACGAACCGCAACGGAGCATCGTGTCCCTCACCCCCCTCATCGGCGACTTCTACGGCTACGAGTCCCGGCTCGGCGACCGGGAGAAGGAGTCCCTCGCCGACCTGCGCGCCTACCTCGAGGCCGAGGTCCGGCCCCACGTCAACGGCCTGTGGGCCCGTGCCGAGTTCCCCCGGCACGTGGTGGGCGGGCTCGCCGAGCGGGGCATCTTCGGGATGCCGTTCGCCGAGACGCGCCCCTTCGAGAACTCGGCCGTGTACCGGGGCTGGGCGGCGCTCGAGCTCGGTCGCGTCGACGCGAGCATCGCGACCCTCGTCGGCATGCAGAGCGGCCTGGTGATGGGCAGCGTCGCCGTCGCCGGGTCCCCCGAGCAGCGGGCCGAGTGGCTGCCGCGCTTCGCGTCGGGCGAGATCCTCGGCTCCTTCGGGCTCACCGAGCCGCTGTCCGGGTCCGACTCCGCCCGCGGCCTCCGCACCGTCGCCACGCGCCGCGGCGACGAGTGGAGCATCACGGGCAGCAAGCGCTGGATCGGCAATGGCACCGTGAGCGACGTCACCGTCATCTGGGCCAAGGACGCCGACGACGGCCAGGTGAAGGGCTTCCTCGTGCCCAACGACTCCCCCGGCTTCCGCGCCACCCGCATAGAGGACAAGCAGGCCCTCCGCATCGTGCAGAACGCCGACATCGAGCTGGACGGCGTGATCGTGCCCGAGCGGAACCGGCTGCAGAACGCGCGCTCCTTCGCCGACACCGCCACCGTGCTGCGCCTGACGCGCGCCGAGGTGGCGTGGGCCGCCATCGGCATCTCGGTCGGCGCGTACGAGGCCGCGGTCGCGTACACGGGCGAGCGCCAGCAGTTCGGCAAGCCCCTCGGCGCGCACCAGCTGATCCAGGACCTGCTCGTCCGCAGCCTCGGCAACATCACCGCGTCGATCGGCCTGGTCACGCGCGCCTCGGAGATGGTCGACGACGGCACGCAGACCGACTCGCACTCGGCGCTCGCCAAGGCCTACGCCACGAGCCGCATGCGGGAGACGGTCGCCTGGTGCCGCGAGGCGTTCGGCGGCAACGGCATCGTCCTCGACTACGACGTGGCGCGGTTCTTCGCCGACGCGGAGGCCATCTACTCCTACGAGGGCACGCGGGAGATGAACACCCTCATCGTCGGCCGCGCGATCACGGGCCACGCGGCCTTCGTCTGACGGACAGCGCGACGGGCGGCGCACCGGGCACCGGGGCGCCTCCCGCACCGCTTCCCTCAGGCGGCGGGACGCACGGCCGGACCCGGATACCCTGATGGGCATGCCCACCGCCAGCCGCCGAGCCCTCCGGGGATTCGCGACCGCCGTCCTCGTCACCACCTTCGCGGGTGACATGTGGCGGAACGGCCTCAGCTGGTGGGGGTTCGGCGCCATCGCCCTGGCGATCCTGATCACGAGCGTCACCCTCGTCGCGCGCGCGCGGCCGCTCCCGCGCCTGCGCGTGCTGCCCGTCCCGCTGATCGCCTTCACCGGGCTCGCGGTGCTCTCGATCGCATGGTCCGCGTACCGGCCGGAGTCGGCGATCGGCGTCGTCATCCAGCTGTCGACGTCCATCGCCGCGGTGACGCTCGTCCTCCTGCTCTCGTGGGCCGAGATCGTGCAGGCGCTCGGGCGGGCGCTCCGCATCATCCTCGGGCTGTCGCTCGCGTTCGAGCTTCTCGTCGCGGTCGTGGTGCGGCAGCCGGTCATGCCCTTCTTCACCGACTACGGTCCCGATGCGCCGGCGGCCTTCGCCTGGACGCGCGGGGAGCTGCTGAGCGGAGGCCGCATCCAGGGCGTGGTGGGCAACGCGAACCTCCTCGCCATGGTCGCCCTCCTCGCCCTCGTCGTCGTCGCGCTGCAGCTCGCCGCCCGCGCGCTGCCCCGCCGCCGGGCGGTCGCGTGGATCGTCGTGGCGCTCGCGACCCTGGCCCTCACCGGCAGCTCCACCGTCCTCGTCGCGCTCGTCATGACGGGCGTCGTCGCCGCCCTCGCCCTCCTCGCGCGCCGCGTGGGCCTCCGCGGCCGGCTCGTGCTGGCCGGCGGCGTGGTCGTCGCCGCGGTCGTCGCGGCCGGCGTGGTCGCGACGCGCACGGCGGACGTCTTCGAGCTCCTCGGCCGGTCGCCGGACCTCACGGGACGCTTCGAGATCTGGGAGTCGGTCCTCGGCCTCTGGCAGCAGCACCCCGTCCTCGGCTGGGGCTGGATCGGCTACTGGGCACCGTGGGTCCACCCCTTCGAGGGCCTCGCCGTCCGCAGCGGCGTCACCTACCTCCAGGCGCACGACGCCTACCTCGACGTCCTCATGCAGCTCGGCGTGGTGGGTCTCCTCGTCTTCGCCTGCCTCGTCGTCACCACGTACGTCCGCTCCTGGTGGGCCGCCATCGACCGCCCGCAGCACCGGCGGGACCGCGTCGAGCCGTACACCGCGCTCGCGCTGGCGCCCCTGCTCCTCATGACCGCGCTGGTGGTGCAGAGCCTCGCCGAGAGCCGCCTCCTCTACGAGGGCAACTGGCTGCTCCTCGTCGTCATCGCCATCGCCACCCGCTCCGGCATGGTGGCGCGCGAGGACGTCCCCGGACCGGTCGACTCTCGCCGCCGGGACGCGCCCGCCCGTCCGGTGGCCGCGGCGCCGTCGTCACCGTCGCCTGCGGCGCCGTCGTCCGCCGGCTCCGCGCCCGCCCCGTCCGTCGCGACCGCCGATCCCGGCGTCGCCTGAGCCGCGCGGCCGACCGGTGATCCGCCGACCATCCGCGACGCCCCGCGCATGACCCTCCCCGCCCGCCTCCCGCTGCCCGAGCGCCTGCCCGACCTCCTCGGGTCGGCGCGCTTCTCGGCGGCGCTCACGCACTGCATCCTCGGGACGGCGGTCCTCGCGCACGCGCTGCGCGCCACCATGGGCTGGGCGGGGCTCGCCGCCGTCGTGACCGCGCTGGTCGCGATGGCCGCCGGCTCGCTCGCGGCCAAGCGGGGCGACTGGGAGTGGCGGGGGCTCCTCCCGATCTCGCTGCTCGTCCTCGTGGGCTGGTGCGCGGCGACCCTGCTGTGGACGGCCTACCAGCCGGACGCGATCGGCGGGGTGCTGTACCTGACCGCCTCCGCCTTCCTCGCCGTCTACGTGGGCGTGGTCCGCGACCTCATCCAGATCGTGCGGGCGGCCGGCGACGTGCTGCGCCTGGTCCTCGTGTCGTCCCTCGCCCTCGAGGTGCTGGCGGGCCTGCTCATCGACGGGCCCATCCCGTTCCTCGGCATCCGCGGCGCGCTCGAGCGCCTGGGCCCCGTCCAGGGCCTCCTCGGCGAGCGCAACGCGCTCGGGATCGTGGCCCTCGTCGCCGCCGTGACCTTCGCCGTGGAGCTGATCACGCGCTCCGTCTCCCGCGGCCGCGGCGTGTTCTCGCTCGCCGTCGCCCTCCTCGTGGCGTCCCTCACGCGCTCGTCGGTGATCCTCGGCACGTTCCTGGTGCTCGCCGTGGCGGCCCTCGCGATCCTCGGGCTGCGGCACCTCGCCCGGCAGGCGCGCCCGCTCGCCAACAGCGCCGTCCTGGTGCTCGCCGCCGTCGTCGCCGTCCTGGTGGTCGCCTTCCGCTCCCCCGTGCTCCAGGTGCTGCAGGCCCGCCCCGACTACCTGCAGCGCGTCGCGGTCTGGCGGGAGATGCTCCGCCTCATCGACCTCAACACCATCGAGGGGTGGGGGTTCGTCGGCTCCTGGCCCCTGGACGCGTACCCCTACACGGCGCTCGACCTCGTCAGCCGCGGCGCGCAGGAGAGCGGGCGGAACGCCTACCTCGACCTGTACCTCCAGGCCGGCCTCGTGGGCCTCGCCCTGTTCGCGGCGTTCGGCGCCCTCGCGCTCGGGCGCTCCTGGGTGCTGGCCACCACGAAGCGCGGCGTCGGCTACGTCTGGACCGCGCTCGTGCTGGTCGTGCTGCTCGTCTCGTCGCTCGCCGAGAGCGCCACGCTCGTGGAGTGGGGCTGGGTCCTGCTCGTGATCTGCGCCGTCAAGGCCGCGCAGGGCCGCAGCTGGCGGCACGGGCTGCCGGAGGAGCACCGGCCCGGCTGATCCGCGGGCGGCGGCCGCCGGGAAGCCGGACGGGTCAGCGCAGGGGTCAGACCGCGCCGGTGTCCGTGGACGCGGCCAGGAGCCCGGGCGAGGGGGCCCAGTAGCCGACCTCGCGGAACCCGCCGGCGGCGGGCTCGAACGAGGTGATGCTCGACAGGGCGCAGCGGCGCTTCCGCGGGTCGTGGAAGAGCGGCTTGCCGGTGACGCTGCGGTGGGTCATCCAGATGGGGAGCTGGTGGCTCACGAGGACGGCGTCCGTGCCGTCCGGCGCATCCGCCGCCGCGGCGGCCAGCTCGACCCGCATGCGCGCGGCGACCTCGGCGAAGGGCTCGCCCCAGCTCGGCCGCAGCGGGTTGACCAGGTAGCGCCAGGCGGAGGGCTTGCCGAGGATCGACAGGCTCACGTCGAACCGCCCGCCCTCGAGGCGGCTGGAGGCCTCGAGGAGTCCCGTCCGGTGCTCGGGGTCCAGGCCCAGCGCCGACTCCATCGGCGCCGTGGACTCGAGCGCACGCTGCAGCGGCGAGGTCCGGAGGAGGCCCACCTCGCGGCCCTCCTCGACGATGCGCTCGGCCGCGGCCTGCGCCATGCGGCGACCGAGGGCCGTGAGCCCGAAGCCGGGCAGCCGTCCGTAGAGGATGCCGTCGGGGTTGTCGACCTCGCCGTGTCGCACGAGGTGGATCCTGGCTGCCGTCACAGGAGGATGTTCCGTCGGATCTGCACCCGACGACCCTATCCGACGGCCGGTCCGCGGACGCCGCGGCCCCCGTCCCGGCCGCGGCCCGCCGGTTCGGCGCCGGGCCCCTCCACCGGCTACGGTGACTCTGATCGCCCGACCAGGAGGACCACCATCAGCGAACCAGATCTCGTCCCCCGCACCCCCGGCGGCACCAGCACGTCGGTCGTCGGCGGGGTCGTCCGCACCGCGCGCGTCCGCCAGTGGATGAAGAACGTCCTGGTGTTCGCCGCCCCGGTCGCCGCCGGCGCGCTGTTCGAGCCGTCCCTGGTCCGCGCCGTGCTCGCCTTCATCGCCTTCTGCCTCGCGGCGTCCGGCATCTACTTCCTGAACGACATCCTCGACGTCGAGGCGGATCGGGCGCACCCGCGCAAGCGCTCGCGCCCCATCGCGGCCGGCATCGTGCCGGTGCCCGTCGCCATCGCGGTCGCGGCCGTCCTGCTGCTCGCGGGCCTCGGCGTCGCGCTCCTCGGCGGGGTCGAGCTGGCCGTGGTCGTGCTCTGCTACGAGCTCGTCCAGATCGCATACTGCATCTGGCTCAAGCACATCACCATCCTCGACATCGCCGTCGTCTCCTCCGGCTTCCTGCTCCGGGCCATCGCGGGCGGCGCGGCCACGGGCGTCGTCCTCAGCCAGTGGTTCCTCCTCGTCGCCGTCTTCGGCTCGCTCCTCATGGTCTCGGGCAAGCGCTACGGCGAGCTCGCCAGCAACCCCGACCTCCAGGGCGACGTGCGCGGGTCGTTGAAGGGCTACACGCTCGGGTACCTGGGCTTCATCTGGCACTCCGCCGCGACGATCCTCATCCTCGGCTACAGCCTGTGGGCGTTCGAGCTCTTCACCGACCTGCGGAACCTCTGGCTGTCCATCTCGGTGGCGCCCTTCGTCCTCGCGGTGCTGCGCTACGGCCAGCACATCGACCGCGGGGACGCCCAGGCGCCCGAGGAGATCGCGCTCGGCGACCGCATGCTGCAGGTGCTCGCCGGCATCTGGCTCGTGATCCTGGTCATCGGCCTGTACGTCCAGCCCGGCGTCGTCTGACGCGGCGCCCCGCCGCCGACGCACCGGCGCCTCGCCTCAGCGGGCGAGCGCGGCGAACAGCTCCTCGTAGGCGCGCGTGGCCGTCTCGACCCCGTACAGCTCCTTCGCCCGCGCCGCCATCGCGGGGACGTCGTCCGATCGGGACGCGATGTCCTCGAGCGCGCGGGTGATCGCCGCCGAGTCCCGGGGCGGCACCACGACGCCGAAGCCGGTGGTGCGCACGGGCTGGCGCACCCCGGGCAGGTCGGACGCGACCGCGGGGACGCCCGCGATCATGCCCTCGACCTGCACGATGCCGAACGCCTCGAAAGCGTTGACGGAGGTGAGCGCGAACGCGTCCACCGACGCGTACAGGTCGGGCACGTCCTCGTCGGCCACGAAGCCGAGCAGCCGGATGCGGTCGTCGCCCGCGATCCGCTCCTTCACCCGGTCGATGACCGAGCCGCCCGCGACCTTCGAGAAGTCGCCGCCGATGATGAGGCGCGCGTCGGGGCGGTCGAGCGCGGAGAAGCCCTCGACGAGGTACTCGATGCCCTTCTCCTCCACGATGCGCCCGAGGAAGCCGACGTGCAGGCCGTCCGTCTCCCGGAACGCGGGGCGTCCTCCGCTGCGGTCGTGGCAGCCCGGGGCGATCACGGCGCGGCCCCGCACGAGGGCGGACGCGATGCGGGAGTGGTCGGCGTAGTCGTCGCTCGTGACCACCACGCGGGTGGAGCTGCGGGCCGCGAGGACGCTCGAGCGGTCCATCACGGTGCGCTGGACGGCGTTCACCAGGCCGCTCGGCAGGTCGACGTCGCAGTGGTAGGTGGTGACGACGCGGGTGATCCGCGCCGCGCGCCACGCGAGGGGGCCGGCCTCGACCATGGGCGCGTGGATGTTGACCACGTCCGCGTGCCGTGCCTCGCGGAGGACGGCGGGGATGAAGGACGGGCTGATGACGCCCTTGCCGAGCTGCAGCAGGACGGGCGTGCGCACCACGCGGACGCCGGAGATGGTCTCCTCCCGCGGGAGGGCGGCGTCGTGCCGTGTGGTGACGACCGTGACGCGGTGGCCCCGGGCGACGAGCCCCTCGGCGACGTCGCGGGCGACGTTGGTGAGGCCGCTCACGTAGGGCGCGTAGTAGGTCAGGGCGATGACGACGTCGGTCACGGGGTCTCCTTGTTCGTGTGCGCCCGCGCGAGGCGGGCCTGCCGGGTGCCGACGGCGCGCAGCCGCAGCAGCGCCGTGATCCAGCCGACGAGCGATCCCGCGCCGAAGCCGGCGGCGATCGCCGTCGCCCAGCCGAGCGGCGCCTGGAGGGCTGCGGTCGCCGCGGCCGCGGCGACCAGGGCGATCACCCAGGCGAGCGAGGAGTCGCGGTGGCGGTCGGTGGCGATGAGGGCCTGCGTGCCGATGACGAGGCCGACGTGCGCGAAGACCCCCAGCACGAGGATCCCGACGTCGACCGCGGGCAGCGAGCGGCCGGCGCCGAACACGAGCTCGATGACCCACGGCCCGGCGAGCGCCGCGACGACGCCGGCCACGACGCCGACGCCCGCGATCAGGGCGGCGAGGAGCGACATGCGCCGGATGAGGGCGCCCGTCTCCCCGCGCCGCACGTACGCGACGAGCGGCGGGACGATGAGGCCCTGCAGCGGGACGAGCATGAACAGGGGGACCCGCGCGACGCTGAAGGTCGCCTGGAACGCGCCGGCCGTGCCGACGGTGCGGTCGAGGGCGGCGATGACCACGGGCCCGGCGTTCAGCAGCAGCTGCGCGCACACCCCGGCGCCGAGGAGGGCGAGGTAGGCGCGGCGGATCCCGGTCGCGGCTCCGCTCCCGGGCGTCGGCCCGCCGCCCGACTCGACGGCCGCCCCCTCCGCCGCGACGAGCGCCGGGTCCACGGCGCCGGTG
>NZ_JAVCVL010000075.1:0-11416 GCF_032917815.1 Clavibacter sp. MX14-G9D
CGCCGCGGCCGTCGCGCTCCTCGCGGGCGGTGCCGCCCTCGGCTCCGCGCTCCGGGCCGGCGTGAGCGCGCCGGTCGCGGATCCGACCCCTGCCGCCACCGCGACCGTCGACCCCGCCGACGGCCTGCCCGCCGACGCCGTGAGCATGCGGTCCATGCTCGACGACGCGGTGATCGCCCAGCTCGCCGTGACCGGGAAGTCCTACGGCACGCGCTTCGACTGGAACTGCGAGTACGCGGGCGGCGGTGCCGGGCTCGGCGCCTACGACCTCGTCGTGATCGCGCAGGACGGCACCCGCACCGTCGTCGCCTCATGGGGCTCGGGAGAGAAGGAGGCGAAGCAGCTGGCGGCCACGTCGAGCATCCCGATCGAGCGCATCCGGTCGGTGGAGATCACGCCCTCCGACTCCGACCTGGTGCTGGCGAGCCGCGACCTCTAGTCCGCGCGCCGCCGCGTCGGGATCGCTGAGCCCGCGCTCCCCTCGGTAGCCCCTGGCGCGTCGACCTCCGCGCGCCCTAGCCTGGTGGCCTCCGCACCCGAGGAAACAGAGCAGGCGAGGATCCGATGAGCGACCCGGCAGGGCAGGCCGACCTGTCGAGCACGAGCACGAGCGCCGTGAGCGCCGCCGACGCGGCCGCAGCCGACGCGGCCGTCGTCGCCGCCCGGTGGAAGCGCAACGCCACCCTGTTCCTCAGCGGTCAGACGGTGTCGCTGTTCGGCTCGATGCTCGTCCAGTACGCGGTCATGTGGTACGTCACGTTCGAGACCCGCTCGGGCCTCGCGATCGCGCTCTACGCCGTCTGCGCGTTCCTGCCGCAGGGGATCGTCTCCATCTTCGGCGGCACGCTCGCCGACCGCATGAACCGGCGGGTGCTGGTCATCGCGTCCGACAGCACCATCGCCGTGGTCACGCTCGCGCTCGCCCTGCTGATGATGAACGGGGTCACCGACCTCTGGATCATCCTGCTCGCCGTGGCCGTCCGGTCCGTCGGCGCGGGATTCCAGACGCCCGCCGTGCAGGCGATGATCCCGCAGATCGTGCCGCCCGAGCAGCTGCTGCGCGTGAACGGGATCTTCGGCACCATCCAGTCGGCGATGGCGCTCCTGGCGCCGGCCGCCGCGGGCGCGATCTTCGCCGCGTACGGCCTGGTGCCGCTGTTCTTCGTGGACGCGATCACGGCCGCCATCGGCATCGCGTTCCTGCTGTCGGTGGCCGTGCCGACGCTCGCCTCCATCGCCGACAAGACGTCGACGTACCGCGAGGACCTCGTGGAGGGGATCCGCTACATCGGCGGCAACCCGGTCGTCCGCTGGCTGCTGGTGGTCTTCGCGATCATCTTCCTGCTCACGGTCGCGCCGTCGTTCATCACCCCGCTGCTCGTGGCCCGCACCTACGGCACCGAGGTGTGGATGGTGACGGTGCTCGAGATCGCCTTCAGCGTCGGGATGCTCGGCGGCGGCGCGCTCGTGTCGACCCTGTTCGCGAAGTCCGACCGCATGACGCTGATCCTCGTGAGCTGCTTCGGCTTCGCGGTCTTCACGGCGGGCCTCGGCCTCAGCCCGAACCTCTGGGTCTTCTACGGGTTCATGTTCGCCATCGGCCTGTTCGTCCCGCTGTTCTCGGCGCCCTTCATGACGCTCGTGCAGGAGACGGTCGCGCCCGAGATGCACGGCCGGGTGTTCAGCTACGTCGGCATCGTCATGGCGCTCGCGACCCCGATCGGCGCGGTCGCGTTCGGCCCCCTCGCCGACGTGTTCAGCGTGCAGGCGCTGCTGGTCGCGGCGGGGATCATCACGGTCGTCGTGATCACGGTCGCCATCTCGCTGCCGTCGGGCCGCGCGGCGATCCGGCTGGCCCGCGCGAAGAAGGCCGAGGCGGACGCGGCGGATGCGACCGCGGAGGCCGCGCCGGGCGAGGTCGACGAGGGCCGCGTCACGCCGGGCGCCTAGCCCTCGGCGGGTGACGCCGGATCCGTCCGGTCGCGCTCCGCGAGCTCGTCCGCGTAGGCCGTGACCGCCCGGCCGTACGCCGGCAGCGTGGGCGCGAGCCGCCGGAGCGCCACGACCAGCGCCTCCGTCGCGCGCCCCGCGTCGTGCAGCGCGAGCGCGAGGAACGCGTCGCGTCCGGGTGCGTTCTCGTCGTCGGGCAGCCCTTCCAGGAGGGCGACCGCCTCGGCCACCTCGCCGACGTTCCGCAGCGAGCTCGCGAGCTGGATCACCGCGAGCGGCCGGTGCGCGGCGTCCAGTCCACCCGCGATCGCCGCGCGGTAGAGCGGCACGGCCTCCGCCTCGCGGCCCACGAGGTCGTGCGCGCACGCCAGCTCGAAGAGCGCCCGCGGATCCCCGTCCGGCCGTTCCGCGACCAGCTCCCGCATCGCGGCGACGGTCTCGTCCGCGCGCTCGTCGTCGGCGGCCGCCCAGAAGGCGGCGACCCGGACGTCCCAGTCGTCGTGGTCCATGGACCCAGCCTGTCAGGCCGGGAGTCAGTCCCCGGGCGCGGCGCTCGAGGGTCGATCCTCGCCGCTCTCGGATGGCGCGGCCCGTCCCGCCTCGTCCGCCGTGCGCTTCCGCGACGACCGCATCACGTTCCTCACGCCCCAGATCACGTACCCCACGATCACCAGGGCGATCCAGATGCCGCGGATCGGACCGGCCGGGAGGAAGACCGCCACCACCATGAGCGGGATCACCGCGTAGAACTTCACGATCGCGTTCTGGTCCTGGAAGTCCTCCTGGTCCCGCATCTCCGCCGGCGTGAGCCGCCGCATCCATGCCGGCCTCGTGCCCTTCCGATCCTCGCGCGGCGCGGCCCGGTCGTCGTCGTCTCCCATGCGTCGAGCCTGACAGGTCTGCCGGGCGGCGATCAGCGCCGCGGGACCGGCGCCGGCGCGGTCGTCGCCCGTCGGACGAGCCGGGTGGGCAGCTGCACCCGCATGGCGTCGGGCTCGGTGCCGCCCATGAGCGACATGAGCAGGTCCACCGCGGTGGTGCCGAGGCGCTGCATCGGCTGGCGGATCGTGGTGAGCGGCGGCGTCATCTGCGACGCCTCGGGGATGTCGTCGAACCCGATGACGGAGAGGTCCTCGGGCACGCGGATGCCCAGCTCCGCCGCCACCTGGAGGATCGCGATGCCCGAGAGGTCGTTGGCGGCGAAGATCGCGGTCGGGCGGTCCGGCATCGACAGGAGGACCCGCGCGGGCTCCCGCGCCGGTGCCGTGAGGAACAGTCCCGAGCGCACGAGTGCCGGGTCGAAGGCGATGCCCGCGTCCTGCAAGGCCCGCCGGTACCCGGCCTCGCGGAGGCTCGCCGAGCGGAGGTCGGGGCGGCCGGCGAGGAACCCGATCCGCCGGTGCCCGAGCTCGAGGAGGTGGCGGGTCGCCTGGAGCGCGCCGCCCAGGCTGTCCGACTCGACGCTCGGCAGGTCGGCCGGTCCCGTATGCGGGTCGATCGAGACGACGGGGATCTCGGTGGAGGCGGTCACGACGGTCGGCGTGACCATGATCGCGCCGTCGATGAGCGTGCCGCTCAGGCGGCTGAGCGACCGGCGCTCCCAGCCGGCGCCGTCGGCCTGGCGCGAGCCGCTGTACGCCAGCAGGTCGTAGCGCGAGCGGCGGAGCGCGGCGCTCACGCCCTTGAGGATCTCGGCGCTGAACGGCTCGAAGTCGGCCACCAGGACGCCGATGACTCCGGTGCGGTGGGAGCGCATGCTGCTGGCGACGAGGCTCGACTCGTAGCCGAGGCGCTCGACGACCTCCATGACGCGGCGGGAGGTCTCGGCCGAGATCCCGTAGCGGCCGTTGACGGCCTTGGAGACGGTCGACACCGAGACGCCGGCGGCAGCGGCGACGTCGTGGATCGTGGGACGGCGGGTCATGCAGTGGACCCTACGCCTGCAGGAAAAGGATTTCGAAAACGTTTGACGATTCGCCGGAGCGCGGCTGACACTGTCACGACCGGCCCCCGTCAGGAGGTCGCGGCACCGCGAGGACGCGGCGTCGCGACCGTCTCCCGCGCGGATCCGGGACGTGCCGCGACCCCACAGCATCCGGCCGCGCACGAGCACGACACCCCCCCCGACACCCGCCAGGGTGCGCTCAATGAAGAGGACAGGTTGGACAAGATGAAGGCACGGAAGATCCTCACGGGATCCGCGGCCCTGCTCGTGGGGGCGCTCGCCCTCACCGGCTGCAGCGGCGGCGGCTCCGGCAGCGACGACGGCGGTCCCGTCGAGATGACGCTGTGGCAGAACTCCACCACCGGCCCGGGCAAGGCGTTCTGGGAGAAGACCACGGCGGACTTCAACGCCGCGAACCCGGGCGTCACGGTCACGGCCACGTCGATCCAGAACGAGGACCTCGACGGCAAGCTGCAGACCGCCCTCAACTCGGGCGACGCGCCCGACATCTTCCTGCAGCGCGGTGGCGGCAAGCTCGCCGCCACCGTCGCCGCGGGCCAGGTCATGGACATCACGGACGGCATCTCCGCCGACGTGAAGGCCGAGATCTCGCAGGGCGCGTTCGACGCGAACTCCATCGACGGCAAGGCGTACGCCATGCCCGTCGCCGTGCTCCCCAGCGGCATCTTCTACAGCCAGGACCTCTTCACGGCCGCCGGCATCACGGAGACGCCGACGACCATGGACGAGCTCGACGCCGCCGTCGAGAAGCTGAAGGGGTCGGGCGTCGCGCCCATCGCCCTCGGCGCCAAGGACGCGTGGCCCGCCGCGCACTGGTACTTCAACTTCGCGCTCCGCGAGTGCTCCTCCGCGACGCTCGAGAAGGCGGCGACGGACAAGGACTTCAGCGACGAGTGCTGGATCGCGGCGGGCGAGGACGTGCAGGACCTCGTCGGCACCGAGCCGTTCAACGACGGCTTCCTCACCACCGCGGCGCAGCAGGGCGCCGGCAGCTCGGCCGGCCTCATCGCCAACAAGCAGGCCGCCATGGAGCTCATGGGCGCCTGGGACCCGGGAGTCATCGCGGGCCTCACCCCCGACCAGAAGCCGCTGGCCGACCTGTCCTGGTTCCCCTTCCCCGAGATCTCGGGTGGCGAGGGCGAGCCCGGCTCGATCATGGGCGGCATCGACGGCTACTCCTGCTCCGCGCAGGCGCCGAAGGAGTGCGTCGACTTCCTCAACTACATCGGCACCGCCGACGTGCAGAAGGAGTACTACGCGGCCTTCAACGCCCCGCCCGTGAACACCGAGGCGCAGACCGCGGTCACCGAGCCGTACCTCCAGGAGATCCTGGCCGCGTACAACGACGCGCCCTACGTCTCCCAGTGGCTCGACACGGTCTACGGCCTGAACGTCGGCAACGCGATGAACGTCGGCGTCGTCGACCTCATGGCGGGCGACGGCAGCCCGGAGAAGCTCATCCAGACCGTCGGCGACGCCGCCAAGAAGGCCTAGGCGACCCGACATGACGATCCGCGAGAGCTCGCTCGACGAGCAGCGTCCCGCGGCTGATCCTGCACACCCCGAGGGCGGCGTCGCGACGACGCCGCCCTCGGCGGTGCGTGCGCGACGCCGCGGCCTCGGCTGGACCGGTCGCCTCGAGGTCCTGATCCTCGTGGGCCCGGCCCTCCTCTTCTTCCTGGGCTTCGTCATCTACCCCGTGGTGATGGCGGCCTACTACGGCTTCTTCAGCTGGCAGGGCTTCGGCCCGCCCACCGTCTTCGTGGGCTTCCGGAACTACATCACGATCCTCCAGGACCCCACGTTCCACGAGGCGCTGATGCACAACGCCGTGATCGTGGTGCTGTCGCTCGTGCTGCAGGGCCCGGTGGCGATCCTCGTGGCGCTGCTGCTCAACCGGAAGCTGCGCGGCCAGTCGATCATCCGCGTGCTGATCTTCGTGCCGTACGTCATCTCCGAGGTCGTCGTCGGCACCGGCTGGAGCCTCATGCTCCAGGGCTCCGGCGCGCTCAACGGCTTCCTCGCGAACGTCGGCCTGGCGGACCTCCAGCAGGACTGGCTCGCCAACCCCGACATCGCGATCTGGTCGCTCATGACGATCATCACGTGGAAGTACATCGGCTTCGCGGTGATCCTCTTCCTCGCCGGCCTCCAGGGCATCCCCGAGGAGCTCTCCGAGGCGGCCGCCATCGACGGCGCGTCGTACTGGCAGATCCAGCGGCGCATCACCCTGCCGCTGCTCGCGCCGACGCTGCGCATCTGGGCGTTCCTGTCGATCATCGGCTCGCTGCAGCTGTTCGACCTCGTCTACATCATCTGGGGCCAGTACATCTCGGCCACCGCGGGCACCTCGACCATGGCCACGTACCTCGTGGCCAACGGGCGCGGATCCGGCAACTACGGGTACGGCAACGCCGTCGCCGTGGTGCTGTTCCTCGTCTCCCTGGTCGTCGCGCTCGTCTACCAGCGGTTCGTGCTCAACCGCGACACCGCCGGCGCCCTCACGGGCACGGGAAGGAAGAAGAAGTGACCGTCGTCACCGCCGCTCCGCGCAACGCGGACCTGGACCCCGCCTACTCGGCGAAGGCGCCGAAGCCCCGGAGGGCGAGGACGCCGGGGCAGGGCAACAACCCGATCCCGTACCTCGTCGCGGTCGTGCTCATCGCCCTGATGCTGACGCCGGTGGCGTACATCATCCTCGGCGGCTTCCGCACGAACGCCCAGATCACGACCGACCCGGCGGGCTTCCCGTCGCCGTGGCAGATCCAGAACTACGTCGACGTCCTCACGGGCTCCATGTTCTGGCGCCAGGTGGGCAACTCGCTCATCGCCGCGATCGGCACCACGGTCGGCGCGGTCGTGCTCGGCCTCATGGCGAGCTACGTGCTGGCCCGGTACACGTTCTTCGGCCGCGGGGCGCTGTACGCGCTCTTCGCGTCGGGGCTCATGTTCCCCATCACCGTGGCGATCACGCCGCTGTACATCGTGATCCGCTCGCTCGGCCTCACGAACTCGCTGCCGGGGATCATCCTCCCGCAGATCGCGTTCGCGCTCCCGACGACGATCATCATCCTGGTGCCGTTCCTGCGGGCGATCCCGGACGAGATCCAGGAGGCCGCGTTCATCGACGGGTGCAGCCGCCTCGGGTTCTTCTTCCGCATGGTCGTGCGGCTGTCGATGCCGGGCGTGATCACGGTCGGGATCCTCGCGTTCATCGGCAGCTGGAACAGCTACCTCCTGCCGCTGTTCCTCCTCAGCGACGCGTCGATCTACACGCTGCCGCTCGGCGTGCAGTCGTTCTCGTCGCAGTACTCGGTCGACACGGCCAAGGTGCTCGCGTTCACGTCGCTGTCGATGATCCCCGCGCTCGTGTTCTTCTCCGTGTTCGAGCGCCGCATCGTCGGCGGCCTCACCGGCGCGGTGAAGGGATGACCGGCGCGGAGGCGCCGGCGCCCGGCGCCGTGGAGCTGCCCCGGGTGTCGGAGCGCGTGCGCGAGCTGCACGCGCGCATGACCCTCGAGGAGAAGCTCGCGCAGATCGTCGGCTACTGGGTCGACCAGGGCGGCGAGGTCGTCGCGCCCATGCAGGGCGAGATGGCCACGACCGGCCGGTACGAGGAGGCCACCGAGCACGGCCTCGGGCACCTCACCCGCGTGTACGGCACGCGGCCGGTGGATCCCGTGGAGCGCGCGTCGTGGCTGTGGGCCGAGCAGAGGCGGCTCCAGACGGAGACGCGGCTCGGCATCCCGGCGCTCGTGCACGAGGAGTGCCTCACGGGGCTCGCCGCGTGGCAGGCCGCCACGTTCCCCACGCCGCTCGCGTGGGGCGCGTCCTTCGACCCCGGCCTGGTCGAGGAGATGGCGGGCCTCATCGGCGGGTCGATGCGGGAGCTCGGCGTGCACCAGGGCCTCGCGCCCGTGCTCGACGTGATCCGCGACGCCCGCTGGGGCCGCGTCGACGAGTGCATCGCCGAGGACCCGTACGTGGTCGGCACCATCGGCACCGCGTACGTGAAGGGCCTGCAGGGCGCGGGGATCCACGCCACGCTCAAGCACTTCGTCGGCTACTCGGCGTCGCAGTCCGGGCGCAACCACGCGCCGGTGCACGTGGGCCCGCGCTTCGTGGAGGACGTGCTGCTGCCGCCGTTCGAGATGGCGGTGCTCGACGGCGGCGTGCGCTCGGTCATGAACTCGTACGCGGAGATCGACGGCGCGCCCGTCGGCGCCACCCCCGAGTACCTCACCGACGTGCTCCGCGGCCGCTGGGGCTTCGACGGGGTCGTCGTCTCCGACTACTTCTCCGTCGCGTTCCTCCAGGTGATGCACGCCGTCGCGGGCGACCGCGGCGAGGCGGCCGAGCTCGCGCTCGCGGCCGGCATCGACGTGGAGCTGCCCACCGGCGACGCGTACCTCGCGCCGCTGGCGGAGCGGATCCGCGCTGGGCTCGCCGACGAGTCGCTCGTCGACCGCGCGGTGCTCCGGGTGCTCGACGAGAAGGAGGAGCTGGGGCTCCTCGACGCGACCTTCGACGCGCCGCCCACGAGCATCGACCTCGACACCCCGGCCCACCGGGACGTCGCGCGTCGCCTCGCGGAGGAGTCCGTGGTGCTGCTCGCGAACGACGGCACCCTGCCGCTCGCGTCGGCCGACCGGCCCGCGCCGCGCCGCATCGCGCTGATCGGCCCCAACGCCGACAGCGCCGAGGCGCTCATGGGCTGCTACTCGTTCGCCAACCACGTGCTCGCGCACCACCCGGGCACCCCGCTCGGGTTCGCGATCCCGACCGTGGCCGAGGCGCTGCGCGTCGAGCTGCCCGACAGCGAGCTGGTGCTCGTCGCCGGCGCCGAGGTGGAGGGCGACGACCGCTCCGGCTTCGACGCCGCCGTCGACGAGGCCTGCCGCGCCGACCTCGCGGTCGTGGTCGTCGGCGACCGGGCGGGCCTGTTCGGCCGCGGCACGGTCGGCGAGGGCAACGACGTCGAGAGCCTCGACCTGCCGGGCGTGCAGCGCGAGCTGGTGGAGGCGATCCAGGCCACCGGGACCCCCGTGGTCATGGTGCTGCTCACCGGCCGGCCGTACGCGGTGGCGTGGGCGATCGAGGGCGAGTCCGCCCCCGCGGCTGTGCTGCAGGCGTTCTTCCCGGGCGAGGAGGGCGGATCCGCGATCGCGGGCGTGCTCTCCGGCCGGGTGTCGCCGTCCGGCCGCCTCCCGGTGTCGCTCCCGCGCTCCGCGGGCGCGCAGCCGTTCTCGTACCTGCACCCGATCCTGGGCGGCCCGTCGGAGGTGACGAGCGCCGACCCGACGCCCGTGCTCCCGTTCGGGCACGGACTCTCGTACACGTCGTTCGCGCGCACCGGCCTCGCGGTCGCGGCGTCCGAGGTGCGGGCGGGGGAGTCGTTCACGGCGACCGTCGAGGTGCGCAACACGGGCGACCGCGACGGCACCGACGTGGTGCAGCTGTACGCCCGCGACGTGCAGGGCAGCGTGACGCGGCCCGTCGCGCAGCTGCTCGGCTACCTGCGGCTGGACCTCGCCGCCGGCGAGTCCGCGCGCGTCCGGTTCGAGGTGCCCACCACCCGCCTCGCCTTCACCGACCCGCGGTACCGCCGCATCGTCGAGCCGGGCGCGGTGGAGCTGTGGGTGGGGCCGTCGAGCGCCGTGCGGGAGACGGAGGCGGCGATCGAGATCGCCGGACCCGTGCACCACGTCACGATCGCGGACGAGCGGTACGTGCTCACGTCGGTGGAGCCGGTCGGCGCGTCCGCGGGCGCGCCGGCCGTCCCGGAGCGGGTGCTCGAGCCGAGCTGATCCGGCGGACACCGGCCCGCACCGCGGAGCCCCGGCGCCACGTCCTCGCGACGCGGCGACCGGGGCTCCGTCGTGCGACCGGCCCGACGCCCGGACGTGGATCGCCCGGTCGCGGGTCGCCCGGTCGCGGGTCGCCCGGTCGCGGGTCGCCCGGACGCGGATCGCCCGGTCAGCCGCGCGCGAGGTGGTCGCGCACGCCCTCGGGCTCGCGGCCGAGGAGCTCGGCCAGGAGCGGGTCCGTGCCCGCGAGGAAGCCGCCGGCAGCCGCGAGCGGGAGCCCCAGGAGGAAGCGCGCGACGGGGGCGGGCGTGCCGACGGCGACCAGCCCGGCGATCCAGTCCTCGGCATCCACGACCTCGAGGCGCACCGGGCGGCCCGCGACCTCGGACGCCAGCTCCGCCACCTCGGCCATGGTCGGCGCCGCGCTCGCGGTGAGGGTGACCGGACCGTCGGCGGGCGCGTCCTGGAGCAGGATCCGTGCGGCGCCCTCCGCGGCGTCGGCGCGCGACGTCCAGGAGACGGGGCCGTCGGCGGGGACGCGGATCACGCCGGTCTCGCGCCAGGCGCCCAGCAGCAGGTCGATGCTGTGCAGGTAGAAGCCGTTGCGGAGCGCCGTCCACGGGATGCCGGAGGCCGCGAGGATCCCCTCGGTGGCGGCGTGGTCGCGGGCCGGGGCGAAGGGCGAGTCGGGAGCGGCGCCCTGGTGGCTCGTGTAGAGGATCCGCCCCACGCCCGCCTCCGTCGCGGCCTCGACGGCGGCGCGGTGCAGCGCGACGGCGTCGGCGCCCGGATCGCTGGCGGAGACGAGGAGCAGCCGGTCGGCGCCCGCGAAGGCGGCGGGGAGCGATGTCGCGTCGGCGTAGTCGCCGCGGCGCACCTCCACGCCGCGGTCGGCGAACGACCGCGCGCTCGCGGGGTCGCGTGCGACGACGGCGATGCCCGCCGCGGGGACGGTCCGCAGCAGGTGCTCGGCGGTGGCGCCGTTGAGGGCGCCGGTGGCTCCGGTGATGACGATCATGTGCGTGCCTCTCGTTCGTCTCGTGTTATCGGTGGTAACGCTCGAAAGGTAGCACGGGAAACACCGCGCTAACACCCGTGCGTTATCGTCGTTCCATGACCGCCGACGCTCCCGCGCCCGACGAGGCCGCCGCCGACCCGCGCGCGGGCACGCGCGACCGCATCGTCGACGTGGCCGCCGACCTCCTCCGCGCTTCCGGTCGGGCGGCCGTCACCACCCGCGCCGTCTCCGAGGCCGCGGGCGTGCAGGCCCCCACCATCTACCGGCTGTTCGGCGACAAGGAGGGGCTCCTCGACGCGGTCGCGGAGCGGGAGATGACCCGGTTCAGCGCCGCCAAGGCGGAGGCCGTGCGCGCCGCCGCGGCGGGCGCGGCCGACGCCGTCGACGACCTCCGCGCGGGCTGGGACGCGACGATCGCGTTCGGGCTCGCCAACCCCGACCTCTACGCCCTCATGAGCGACCCGGCCCGGGGACCCGGCTCCCCGGCCGTGCGCGCGGGCGTGGCCCTCCTCGAGGCGCGCGTGCACCGGGTCGCGCTCGCGGGACGCCTGCGCGTCGCCGAGCCCGTCGCGGTCGACCTCCTCCACGCGGCCGCGACGGGTGCGCTGCTGTCCACGATCCGCCGCCCGGCCGCCGACCGCGACCGGGTCCTGGTCGACGTGATGCGGGAGGCCG
>NZ_JAVCVL010000076.1:0-11333 GCF_032917815.1 Clavibacter sp. MX14-G9D
CCGCGAGGCCCTCCGCGGCCGACGGCCCCTGGAGCGCCTCCCGCACGCCCCGCTCGCGCCACGCCACGAGCCGCGCGCGCACGTCGTCGCGCCGCTCGTCGGCGAGCGCGGTGGCGTACGCGCGGTCGAGCACGTCGTCGATGTCGAGGCGTGCGCCCGTGTCCTTCGACTCGATCGCGGCCTCCACCATGGCGAGGCTCATCACGTTGCCGTGCACCTCGCCGTGCGGCCGCTCGCCCGTGCGGAGCGCGCGGACGAAGGCGCGCAGCGACCCGGCGATCTCCACGCCCACCGAGTCGACCGGTCCGGGCTCCGCGGGCGGCCCGCCGGGCGCCTCCGCGACGTCGCTCGTGGGCTCGTGGTCGCCGTCCCAGAGGGCCGTGCCGTGGGCGCCGCTCAGGCGCCAGGATCCGTTCCACGACGTCTCCGCGCCGGGGCTGCACCAGCTGCCCGTGTAGACGTACCGCACCCCGCCCTCGAAGGTGAAGACGGCGGTGGCCCCGGCGTCGCCGGCGTACCAGCTCCAGGCGGGGTTGTACGACTCGCAGTAGACGCTCACCGGATCGGCGTCGAGCAGGTACCGGACGGCGTCGAACTGGTGCACGGCCATGTCGAGGAGGAGCACGTCGTCCATCTCCTCGCGGAACCCGCCGAAGCGCGGCGCCTTGAAGAACTCCGTGGTGACGATGCCGACGCCGCCGAGGTCGGCCGCCCGCCGCTTGAGGGCGACGAGGTGGTCGTTGTAGCGGCGCGACTGGCTCACCATGAACAGCTCGCCCGTGATCTCCGCGGCGGCCGCGAGCGACAGCCCCTCCGCGACCGTGAGCGCGACGGGCTTCTCACCGAGCACCGGCAGGCCCGCGAACAGCGCCTGCGTGGTGACGGGGTGGTGGGCGCGGGGGATGGTGACGTCGATCACCGCGTCCGGGCGCACCCGCTCGAGCAGCTCGCCGAGGTCGGTGGACGCCTCCGCGGACGCGCCGTGGGTCGACGCGCCCGCGCGGGCGGCCTCCTGGTCGAGGTCGACGACGCCGACGAGCTCGACGTCGGGATCCTCCGCGATGGTGCGCAGCCACGCCTGCCCCATGCCGCCGGCGCCGACCTGCACCACGCGCAGGCGGGCGCCGTCCGCGGGGGCGACGACCCGGTGGGCGGGCGCATCCGCGGACGTGCGCCGGGCGGTGTCCGTCATCGCTCCAGCGCCCCGGCGTAGTCGGCGCCCTGGAAGAACTCGCCCTGCTCGTAGCGCAGCAGCGTGGGCGTCTCGCGCTCGCGGTCGGGGCGCGCCCACTCGCAGGCGTTGGCGATCACGCGGCGGACGTCGGTGTGGTGGTACACGGGGAAGTCCTGGTCGCCGGGCGAGAAGAAGAAGATCCGGCCGAAGCCGCGGCGGTACGTCATGCCGCTGCGGAACACCTCGCCGCCGGTGAAGCCGGAGATGAATACGAGCTCGTCCGGGGTGGGCACGTCGAAGTACTCGCCGTACATCTCCTGCTCGTCGATGACGATCGGGTTCGGGACGCCGCGGGTGATGGGGTGCTGCGGGTTGACGGTCCACACCAGCTCGCGGTCGTGCTCGCTGCGCCAGCGGAGGGTGCACGTCGTGCCCATGAGCTTCGTGAAGATCTTCGACCAGTGCCCGGAGTGCAGCACGATGAGGCCCATGCCCGCGAGCACGTGGCGGTGCACGCGCTCGACGATCTCGTCCTCCACCTCCGCGTGGGCCGCGTGGCCCCACCAGGTGAGGACGTCCGTGCGGGCGAGCAGCTCCTCGGTGAGGCCGTGCTCGGGCTGGTCCATGGTCGCGATCTCGACGACGGCCTCGGGCAGGTTCTCCTGCACGCCCTCGGCGACGGCGCCGTGCATGCCCGTGGGGTAGCGCTCCTGCACGTGCTGCTCGATCCGCTCGTGGCGGTTCTCGCCCCAGACGGTGACGCGGAGGGGGGTGGGGGTGTCGGTCATGGTGTCTCTCTCTCGGAGGTGTCGTGCGGAGGGTCGGGAGGGGCGCGTCCCGTCGGGGGCGCGCGGCCGCGGGAGGCCGGTCACTTGACGGCGCCGCCCGTCGCGCCGGCCGCGATGAAGCGCTGCGCCGCGAGGAGCAGCACGATCGCGGGGAGCGAGGCGAGCACGGCCGTCGCCATCACCGTGCTCCAGTCGGCGGTGTACGTCCCGATGTACTGGTAGATCCCGAGGGTGATGGGGCGCACGTCGTCGGTCGTGGTGAGCGTCAGCGCGAACAGGAAGTCGCTCCAGGTGAACAGGAACGTGAAGAGCCCGGCCGTGATGACCGCGTTGAGGCTGACCGGCAGCACGATCGAGCGGAACGCCCGGAAGTTGCCGGCGCCGTCCACCTTGGCGGCCTCGATGATCGACGGCGGGATGTTCGCCATGAACGCCCGCATGATGAGGATCGCGAACGGGATGCCCGCGGTGGAGTCGGCGAGGATCAGGCCCGGGATGGAGTTGAGCAGCCCCACGTCGTTGTACGCGGCGTAGAGCGCGTTGGCGACGACGATGCCGGGGATCATCTGCGAGATGAGGATCCCGAACAGCACCGCGTTGATCCAGCGGAACCTGAACTGCGCCAGCGCGTAGGCGGCCGGGGTGGCGATGGCGAGGCTGAGCACCACGCTGCCGAGGGCGATCACGAGGCTCGTGCCGAGCGCCCGTCCCTGCTCGCGGAGCGCCGTCGCGTAGCCCTCGAACTGCGCCTCGAACGGGAACCAGGCGGCCTCGATGGCGGGGCCGGCCGGCTGCAGCGAGATGTTGATCATCCAGTAGACGGGGAACAGCATCAGGGCGAGGATCGCGATCCCGACGACCGTGGAGATCCAGCTGCGGTCGGCGCGCGGCCGCCGGGATCCCACGGGCTGCGGCGATGGCCCGCGGGACCGCCCGCGGGGGCGGACGGGGACGACGGTGTCACTCATCGACGGCCTTCCTGTTCGCGCGGAGGTAGACCACCGCGAACACCGCCGAGATGGCGATGAGGATGTTGCTGAGGGCGGCGCCCGATCCGAAGTCGAACTGCTGGAACGAGAGCGTGTACGACTGCGTCGCGATGGTCTGCGTCGCGTTCGCGGGCCCGCCGTTCGTGAGGCCGAGGATGATGTCGAGCACCTTGATCGTGTAGACGACGCCGAGCACGAGCACCACGCCCACCACGGGCCGCAGCAGCGGCCAGGTGATGTACCGGAAGCCCCGCCAGCCGGTCGCCCCGTCGAGGGAGCCCGCCTCGTACAGCTCCGGCGGGATGTCCTGCAGGCCGCCGTAGAGGATCGTCGTGTTGAACGGGATCCCGATCCACACGTTCACGGCGATCACCGTGATGAGCGCGAACGCGGGGCTCGTGAGCCACGGCACCGGGTCCTGCACGACGCCCGCGCCGAGCAGGAACTGGTTGAGCACGCCGGAGTCCTGGTCGAGGATCCACTTCCACACCGCGCTGGAGACGATGAGCGGCAGGAGCCACGGCAGGAGCAGCAGCGCCCGGAGCAGCCCGTTGAGCGGGAACGACCGGCGGAAGAACAGCGCGAGCACGAGCCCGATGACGAACTGGCCGAGGATCGAGCCCGCGGTGAAGAGGAACGTGTTGAGGAGGGCGGTCGAGAAGATCCCCGAGGAGACCACGGACGCGTAGTTCGCGAACCCGACCCACGGCGCCTCGCCCGTGTAGAACGTGGTCGTCGTGTACTCCTGGAAGCTCATGACGACGTTCTTCACGACGGGGAAGCCGAAGAAGAGGACGAGGTAGACGACCGCCGGCACCAGGAACATGGCCTGGAAGAAGCGCTCCCACCTCCAGCGGGGTCGGCGGCGCACGGGTCGCGGCGCGTCGGCCGCGGCACCGGCGCCCCGGTCCCGCCCGGTCGCCGGGGCGGCGGGGCGGGCCGGGACGGCGGTCGTCGCCATCAGCCCTGCTCGGCGTTCTTCAGCGCGTCCTCCGGCGAGGACTGCCCGGTCAGCGCCGACTGCACGGCCGTGTAGATCTTGGTGGCGGCCTTCGGCCACTCCTCGCCGAGCTCGCCGGTGCGGGCGCGGGCGTCGGCGACGAGGTCGACGAACACCTGCTCCTCGGGCACCTGCTCGCCGAACTGCGTGGCGACCGCGGTCTTGGACGGGATGGTGAAGCGCTTGGTGGCCATGTCGAGCTGGTTCTCGTCGCTGTTCAGGCACTCGACGACCTTCGCGGCGATCGCCTGCTTGGCCTCGTCGCCCGTCTGCGGGACGGTCCACACCTCGCCGCCGAGCGGGGCGACGGACGTGCCGCCGGCCTCGGGGGCGGGGATGCTGGCGATGCCGTACTCGACGCCCGACTCGGTGAGGGCGGGGATCTGCCACGGGCCGTTGACCATCATCGCCGTCTTGCCGGCCATGAACTGGTCGTTGACGTCGGCCTGGGTCCAGTTGACGACGCTCTGCGAGGCGGAGCCGTCCGCCACGAGGTCGGTCCAGAGCTGCAGGGCCTCCGCGGTCTCGGGCGTCGCGATGTCCTTCTCGTCGCCGCCGTTGGACCACATGAAGGGCAGGAACTGCCAGGTGCCCTCGTAGGTGGCGTTGGCGTCCATGGCGATGCCGTAGCGGTCGCCCTCGGTGAGCGCGGCGGACGCGGTCTTCAGCTCGTCCCACGTGGTGGGCGGCTGGATGCCGGCGTCGGCAAGCATCTGCGTGTTGTAGAAGAGCGCGATGGTGTTGACGGTGGGCGCGAGCCCGTAGGTCTTGCCCTCGTAGGTGCCGGCGTCCACCACGCCCTGCGCGTAGCCGTCGGTGGAGATGCCGAAGTCCTCGAGCGGGGCGAGCGCGCCGGTCGCGGCGATCTGCTGCAGGTCGGGGTTGTCGAGCATGAGCACGTCGGGGAGGGTCCGCGACGAGGCCTGCTGCAGCACCTTCTGGATGAGGCTCGAGCCCGGGATCGAGGTGCGCTTGATGGTCACGTCGAGCGACTCGCCGCACTTCGTGAGCGTCTCGCCGATCACCTCGTTGTCGTTGCCCTCGTTGTAGTAGTCGGTGACGGTGATCTCCGAGGGGCTGCCGCCCGAGGAGGATCCGCCACCGCCACCGCCGGAGCAGCCGGCGAGGACGAGGGGGAATGCGGCCGCGAGGGCTGCGGCGCCGACGAGGCGGCGGCGGGCGGTGGATCGAGGGGACATCGCGTGGTCTCTTCCTTGAGGTGGCGGTGGGTCGAGGCGTCGACGACACCGTGATCCGCCAGCTCCGCGCGCATCCGGGAGGCGTCGTCGCGCACCCGATGGCGGCGACGCTAACACCGGATCAGGGCTCGTGTAAAGCGGTTAACCGCAAACGTTCCCTCGCGGCCTCCTCGACGCGCGGCGGCCGGGGCCGGATGATGTGGAGCACCCCGAAGCTCGAGGAGGAGCCCGTGCGCAAGCTGACCGCAGGTCTGTTCATGTCCGTCGACGGCGTCGTGGAGTCGCCGAACCTGTTCCAGTTCGACAGCTTCGACGCGGAGCTCGGCGCCGGCATGGGGCGGCTGATGAGCACGGTGACCACGGCCGTGCTCGGTCGGCACGGCTACGAGGAGTGGTCGTCCTACTGGCCCGAGGCCCCGGCCGACGACGCGTTCGGCGCGTTCATCAACCCCATCGAGAAGCTCGTCGCCTCGCGCACGCTCACGGGCGACCTCGGGTGGAACGCGACGCTCATCGAGGGCGACGTCGTCGAGGCGCTCACCGCGCTGAAGCGGACGGACGGCGGCGACATCTCCCTGTTCGCGACGATCTCGCTGACCCGGCAGCTGCTGTTCGCGGGGGTGCTCGACGAGCTGACGCTCATGATGCACCCGGTGGTCGCGGGATCCGGCCGCCGGCTGTTCGAGCCCGACGACCCGACGACGCGGCTGACCCTCGTCCGCTCCGAGATCACGAGCGCCGGGAACGCGCTGCTCACCTACGCGCTGCGCGCCTGACCCGTCGCCGGCCGGTCGGCGGGCGCGTCAGGCCGGACGGGGCGTGTCAGGCCGACGGGGCGCGTCAGGCCGGACGGGCGACCGGCTCGCGGACGAGGTTCTCGAGGGGCTCCCCGACGAGGTGCCGGCGGAGCTGTGCCACGAGCAGGGCGGCCTGCCGGCCGTCCACGTCCCGCGTGTTCCGGCCCACGTGCGGCGTGACGATCGCACCCGGCAGCGTCCGCAGGGGGTGGCCGGCCGGGAGCGGATCCGGGTCGACGACGTCGAGGGCGGCGCGCAGGCGGCCCGACGCGACCTCGCGGACGAGGGCGTCGGTCACCACGAGGCGGCCGCGACCCACGTTCACGACGAGGGCCCCGTCCGGCAGGAGCCCCAGGAGGCGCGCGTCCACCAGCCCCTCGGTCTCCGCCGTGAGCGGCACGGCGAGCACGAGGACGTCCGCCGCGGGGAGCAGCGAGGGGAGCTCGGCGACCCCGTGGATCCGGTCATCGCCGTCCCTGCGGGCCGAGCGGGCGACGCGCACGAGGTCGACCCCGAAAGGCGCCAGCAGGTCGGCCACGGCCCGGCCGATGCCGCCGGCACCGACCACCACGACCCGGCTGCCGCGCAGGCCGGGCGAGGCGAGGTCCTCCTCCCACGCGCCCGCCCGCAGCGCGTCGCCGTGCCGGACGAGGTCGCGGCGCGCGGCGAGCGCGAGGGCCAGGACGAGCTCCGCGACGCTCGCGTCGGCGACGCCCGCCGACGTCGCCACCTGCACGCCGTCGAGGTCGAAGCGGGCCAGCCAGTCGATGCCGCCGGTGAGGACCTGCATCATGCGGAGGGCCGGCAGGCTCCCGAGGGCCGCCCACCCCGTCGCGCCGAGGGAGTGCGGGAGCGGGGGGATGCACGCCTCGACGCGGTCGAGCACGTCGGGAGCGAGGACGGTGCCCGGGGTCAGCCAGGCGACCTCGCGCCCGTGGGCCGTCGCGAGCGCGACCAGGTCGGCCTCGCCGGGCAGGACGCTGGGTCCGGCGAGGAGCAGCACGGGAGCGGGCAGGGCAGCGGTCACGGGATCCTCCGGATCGTTCGGGTCGACGGTCGGGGATAGACCCTCGCCGAAGCCGGAGGAGGCGCGCGCGGACTGTCCACGGGTGCGCCCTCGGCCGCGCGACCGGGATCAGTCCCGGCGGACCGCCCCGACCGGCGGCAGGAGGCCCTGCTCCGCGGCGGCCGCGCGCGCGATCAGCAGGGTCGGGTCCTCGACCCCGCCCGCGGCGATCATCGCGTCCAGCTCCGCCACGGGCATGCGCACGAGGCGCACCTGCTCGGACGGGTCGGAGCGGTCGGCCGTGCCCGCGGCGGTGGGAGCCGTGCACGCGAAGACGTGCACGAGCCAGGACGCCCGCCCGGGGTTGACGGCGTACGTGCGCAGGTGCCGGAGGTCGGGCGCGACGAGGCCCAGCTCCTCCTCGAGCTCGCGGCGGGCGGCGTCCTCGGGCCGCTCGCCCGCGTCGCCCGCGCCGCCGGGGAGGTCGAGGATCCACCGCCCGAGCGGGTGCCGGTACTGCCGCGAGAGCACGACCTCGTCCCCGTCGACCACGAGGGTCGCGACCGCGAAGGGCACGCTCTCGTCCACTTCGTAGCGCGAGGCGCTGCCGTCCGGCAGCAGCACGTCCTGCTCGACGAGGACGACGCGGCCGCGATGCAGGTCGCGTCGTCCGGTCGTGGTCCAGAGGGGCTCGGCCGCGGCCGACGGCGCGGTCACAGCGCCGCGCCCACGACGAGGCCGAGGCCCGCGGCGGCGATGCAGGCGACGAGCATCCCGAGGCCGTTCGCGAGGGCCGCGACCGGACGGCCCGCCTGCGCGAGGCGCACCGTCTCGACGCTCGCGGTGCTGAAGGTCGTGTATCCGCCCATCAGGCCGCCGCCGAGGATGAGCAGGAGGTCGTGCGGGAGGCCGGCCTGCGCGGCCGCGCCGGTGAGGAGGCCGAGCCCGAGCGATCCCGTGACGTTGATGACCGTGGTGCCCACGGGGTACGCCGTCCGGATCCGGCCGCGGATGAGGCCGTCGAGGAGCAGGCGCAGGGCGGATCCGACACCGCCGGCCACGCAGATCAGCGCGAACACGAGCGGGCCGGTCATGACGCGGACTCCGCGTCGCGGCCGGCCGCGTCACGGTCAGCCGCGGTGCGCCGGTGGAGGGCCGCACCCGCCGCGATCCCGGCGACGGACGCCGTCGCGCCCGCGACGAGGGTGAGCCCCGCGTAGGCGAGCGCCGCGCCGAGGGCGGGCCCCGCGAGCACGGCGGCGTCCGTGGCGAGCGAGCTGTAGGTGGTGAAGCCGCCGAGGACGCCCGTCCCCACGAGGAGGCGGACCACCCGGCGGCGGCCCTCGTCGGGACCCCGCCTCGCGAGCCGCTCCAGCAGGGCGCCGAGCGCGAAGGCGCCGACGACGTTGATCAGGAGGATCGTCACGGGGATGCCGCCGGCGGGTGCCGGCCAGGTGAGGGCGAGCGCCTCGCGGATGCCCGTGCCCGCGGCGCCGCCGAGCGCGACGAGCCCGAGGGAGGACCAGCGCAGGTGCACCGGGCGGGCCGGGTCCGCCGTGCCGGCAGGGCCGCCCGCGGGGACAGCGCCGCCGGGCTGCCGGGCGGATGGTCGGTCGTCGCTCATGGGCCTCCCCTCTCCGATGGCATCGCGGTGCCGTGAGACAGGGACCGTCGTCGACGCGATGTCGAGGTCCGGGGACGGCGAGCCCCACCGCCGCGCCTCCCGCGGGAGGCCCCTCCCGCACGGAGGACGCCCCATTGAACCACGGCCGTGGCGGACGACGGAGGGCGGGCGACGCCCCCTTGCCAGAGGCATGACCCCGGAGTCAAGGGGTCGCCGCGAAGCTGGCGGCGGATCGGGCCGCCTCCGTAGCCTGGGCGTGCGGAGATCGAGCCGACCGCCGCGGATCCGGACCCGGACACGTCGCACCACGGTGCGGCGCGCCACGCGACCGGCGCCGCCCGGGCCCCGGCGAGCACACGCGCGCGACCCGGGACGGCGCAGGTTCCGCGCCGTCCCGGGCTCCCGGTCGGCACGGCGATCAGCCGAAGCGGTACAGGTCCACGTCCTCGACGGGCGCGTCGTCGCAGAACCCGGCCGACTCCTCCTCGACGCGCTCGCGCACCTCGAAGCGGACGACGGAGCGCGGCGTCACGAGGATGGACACCTCCCCCTGCGACGCGGTGGAGAAGTCGACGAACCGCGACCCGTCGGTGACGGCGGCGACGATGCGCGACTTGAGCTCGGCGACGTCCTGGTCGTCGGCGAGCTGGAACGGATGTCCGTCGATGCGGATGCTGGTCGTGCTGTCCATGTGGCCCCCGAGGTTCCGGTGCCGGGTGAGGCCCGACGTACCTGACGAGCAGCCCACGGGGTCCGGGCGGGCGTGCACGCTGTGACTCCGATGCTAAGCCCGACGGAGCGCCGGCGCCGCCCCCTTGACAGCGGCGGGAGGGAGCGCGACGCCGACGCCCCGTGGCCGCGGGGAGCGCGGGCCGGTACCGTCGCACCATGAACGCGCACGGCATCGTCGCCCCGCCCCCACCCGCCGACGGGCAGGCGGTCCGCGGGCCCGCCTCCTACTTCCCGAGCATCGAGCGGACGTACGGGCAGCCGGTCCAGCACTGGATCGACCTCGCGGACGGCCGTCTCGACCAGGAGCCGCACATGCAGGTCGTGGCGTGGCTGAAGGCCGAGCACGGCCTCGGGCACGGGCACGCCAACGCGGTCGTCGCCTTCGTGAAGGCCGCGCGCTCCTCCGGCTGACGGGTCCCGTCCGGCCGGCCCCGTCCCGTGCCGCCCGGGCCCACCCGGCCCGCATGGGCCCCGCCCCGTAGCCTGGGCGCATGCGGACCCGCCGGATCGTCGTCGCCGTGCCGGCCGCGCTCCTCGCCGGCCTCGCGGCGGTGCTCCTCGCGAGCGAGGGGATCCACCGGCTCGCGAGCACGCGCGGCCTCGGCCGCCTGCGCCGCGAGGTCGGCCGCGAGGCGGTCGTCGTCCTGGGGTTCGGGGACGCCGGCCCGAGCGCGAACCGCGTCAACCGGTACCGCGTGCGCGCGGCGCTGCGCTCCATGGACCCGCGGGCGACGTCGACCGTGCTCGTCCTCTGCGGCGGATCCGTGCGGGGCGAGGAGCCCGAGGCCCGGATCCTCGCCCGCCACGCCCGCGAGTCGCTGGGCTACGCGGGCCCGGTCGCGCTCGACGAGACGAGCCGGAGCACCCGGGAGAACGTGGCGAACGCGATCCCGCTCGTCGAGCACGCCGACACCATCCGCATCGTCTCCGATCCCGTCCACGCCGAGGAGGCGCGCCGCATCCTGCACGGGCTCCGGCCGGACCTCGCCGCGCGGCTGGCCCGCGCCCAGGACTACCGGTTCGGCGAGGTGGCGTGGATGAAGCCGCTCGCCATCGTCGTCGCCGTCCTGCGGCGCCTGCGGGACCGCGTCGAGCCCCGCGCCTGACCGACGGGCCCGATACCGCATCCGCCGTCCGCGCGCGCGATCCCTCCCCCGCACGCAGCCGCATCCCCAGGCCGGATGCGCGCGCCGACCCGGGCGGCTAGCGTCACGCGGTGAGCACCCTCCGCCCTCTCCTCGTGATGGACTACGCCTTCTCCTACCTCGGCGGCGCGCAGACGGCCGTCGTCCAGCAGGCGCTCGCGCTCGCACGCGCCGGGCACGCGGTCACGGTCGCGGCGCCCGACGCGGGCTCGGTGACCGCGCTGCGCGGCACGGGCGTGACGCTCCACGACGTCGCGCCCTCCGTGCCGGTGCCGCTGCTGGGGCTGCCGCTCATCCGCGCCGACGCCGCCACGCGCCGCGACCTCGCCGCGCTGATGGACGAGGCCGGGACCGACCTCGTCCTCACGCACTCCGAGCACGGGCTCGCCGCGACCGCGCTGCGGCTCGGCCGCGAGCGCGGCATCCCGACGCTGCACACCGTGCACACGTTCTTCCTGCGCGGCCCGGCGTGGGGCGGCCTCCTCGCCCCCGCCGTGACGGCGATCCACCGCACGATGAGCGGGCTGCCGGATCCGCGCGTGCGACTCGCCCCGCGGCGGCTCGACAGCGCCCTGCGCGGCATGACGCTCGCCGCCTGCCGCGAGGCCGACGTCGTGCTCTCCCCTTCCGCGCACCAGGCCGCCGCGCTCCGTCGCGCGGGCCTCGGCGCCGTGGAGGTGCTGTCGAACACCAGCTGCACGGCGCGCGGGGCGTCCGCCGCGCTCCCGGACTCCCGTGCGCTCCGGCTGGTGTGGGCGGCCCGGTTCGCGCCGGAGAAGCGGCTCGACGTGATGCTGCGGGCGGTGGCCCTGGTCGGCGAGCGCCGGGGGCCGGACGCCGTCCACCTCGACGTCGCGGGCGGGCGCCCGCGGGGGGGGG
>NZ_JAVCVL010000077.1:0-11097 GCF_032917815.1 Clavibacter sp. MX14-G9D
GCCCGCCATGCCGGCGGCACCCGCCGCCGAGCCCGCCGCGACCGCCGCGGCCCCGACCACGAAGGCCTACGACGGCCCCCGCGTCCGCGTGATCCACGTCGGCCTCGGCGGCTGGGGCGGGGACTGGGCCCGCAACGCCGTCCCGCCCGTGGACGAGATCGAGGTCGCCGCCATCGTCGACCCGAGCGAGCCGACCCGTGAGCGGGTGCGGACGCTGCTCGGCCTGCCGGCGGGGATCGCGTTCGCCTCGCTGGCCGACGCGCTCGCCGCCGTCGAGGCGGACGCCGTCATCATCACCGCGCCGGCCGTCACGCACGCCCCGCTCGCGCTGGAGGCGCTCGCCGCGGGCAAGCACGTGATCGTGGAGAAGCCCTTCGCGAACTCCACCGCCGACGCGGCCGAGGTCGTGCGCCGCGGGGAGGAGCTCGGGCTCCTCGTGCAGGTCAGCCAGAACTACCGCTGGTACCCGGCGCCGCGGCGCGTGCGCGAGCTCCTCGCCGCCGACGCCGTGGGCGAGGTCGCCACGATCGAGATCGACTTCCGCCAGTGGGACAACGACCAGCCCGAGGGCTACCCGCACTACACGTTCCCCCAGCCGATCATCAACGACATGGCGATCCACCACTTCGACCTGATCCGCATGGTCACCGGACGGGAGGCCGTGCGCGTGTTCGCCCGCACGAGCCGGCCGTCGTTCAGCCACTACCGCGATCCCGCGGTGGCCTCCATGGTCATCGAGCTGGAGGGCGGGCTGATCGTGGACTACCGCGGCAGCTGGCTGCATCGCGGGCCGGCGACGCCGTGGGCGGGCGAGTGGCGCATCGCGGGCGCCGACGGCGAGCTGACCTTCACCAGCCGCGGCGGCGACGGCGCATCGGCCGACCGGGTCGGGATCCGCGACGCCGCCGGATCCGAGCGCGAGCTCGACCTCGAGACGCTGCCGCTGATCGGCCGCGCCGCGGGCCTCCGGGCCTTCGCCCTGTCGATCCTCGGTGGGACGCCCCCGGAGACCAGCGGCCGCGACAACCTCGGCAGCCTGGCGCTCATGGAGGCGGCGGGGCGCTCGGCCGAGTCGGGGGTCTTCGAGGACGTCCGGCACCCGCTGGCGGGGTAGGTCGGTCCGACTCCCTCGCTGACCGGTCGACCGGCTGACCGGCTGGCCGCCGGCAGCGGTGAGCGACCCGCCCCGATGCGGGGCGGGTCGCTCATGGATGGCCATGGCAGCGGATGGTCGCCGCAGTGGCTGTTCCCGAAGTCGGGGATCTTGACGTACAGGTACCGGTGACGCTGCGTGACGCACAGCCCGGCCGTGGAGGCGAGACCGGCGAGGATCGCGGCGCCGGCGGCGAACACGGCCGCGCACGCGACGCTGCCGATGGCCAGGCAGATGACCGCCCCCGTCCCGGCGGGGCTGGTCGCGGCTCCGCCGAGCCCGAGGCCAGCCGCGCTCCGATCCCGGCGAGCCCGCACCGCACGGGGCCCCGTCGTCCGGGCTCGGGCGGCCCGGACGACGGCTCTAGCCGCAGTAGCTGCTGGACACGTTCGGGATCGTCACGTAGAGCGTCGGCCTGCCGAGCTTGATGCACTTGAGGGCCGTGGCGAAGATGTACGCGGCGGACACCGCGAACGCGGCCGCGAGCGCCGCGCAGACGATCTGCGCGTAGTGCGTGCAGACCCCGAAGAGCACCGTCTGCGCGAACGCGCCGGCACCGCCGATGACGGCGCCCGACAGCCGGGGCACCTGGAGGGTCGTCCAGTTGGTGAAGTGCCGCTTGAACCACCGGCCGATCGCGCTGAGGGAGCCCTCGGGGCCGGTCGACGCGGCGATGTCGGACGCGGTGAAGCCCGCCGCCGTCGTCTCGTCGCGGAGGGCCTGCACCTCGGCGGTGATCAGCCGGGTCGCCTCGGCCCGGGTGGGTGCCGGCGCGGTGGGGTCGGCGATGAGGTGGGCCTCGATGTCCGCGTCGACCAGCTGGTCGATGGTGATGCGTCCGGTGACGATGTCCGGGAGGAGGGTGCCCTGCTGCGTCGAGGCGGCGACGGTGGGGGGCGTCTGCCGTTCGGCGGCCTGGGCGGGGGTGGCGGTGAGGGCGGCGAGCACGGCCGCGGTCGTGAGGATCCCGGCGACAGGCGCCCGGCGGAGCCGACCTCCCCTGCGGGACGGAGCGGACGCGACGGGGAGGTGCGGCGGGAGGAGGGCAGGCATGGGGGAGTCCGTTCTGAAGGGGAGGAGAGGAGCAGGGAGGGAGCGCCGGGATCCGGCATCGTTCGCCCGGGAGGAGCCGGCCGACCGGCCGCGGACGCCGCACGGTGCGTGCGTGCTGATGGAGGCAGACGGTATCCGCGCTCGCGTGCCGGCGGGCCCGCACCGCACAGGTGCCGGTCGTCCCGGTGCGCCGTCATGCAGGAATAGCCGGGCGCCGTGCCGCATTGTGATCCGCGAGGCCCGACGTCGTGCCGACCCACCGCCATCGACCGGAGGAACGACCATGACCCTCACCGAGGACACCACCACGCCTGCGACCACCGAGCGCACCGCCGACACGGCCGTGCCGATCGTCCGCGAGCTCGACGCCCGATGGAGCCCGCGCTCCTTCGACGCGTCCGCCACCGTCTCCGACGCGCAGCTCGACGCGCTCCTCGAGGCCGCCCGCTGGGCGCCGTCCGCCAGCAACCACCAGCCTCGCCGCTTCATCGTCGGCCGCCGCGGCACGCATGTGTTCGACACCATCGTCGGCACGCTCGTGGGCTTCAACGCCGCCTGGGCCGCGAGCGCGTCGGCGCTCGTCGTCGCGATCGCCGAGACGTCCACGGTCGAGGGCGACAAGCGCCCGTACGCCGCCTACGACCTCGGCCAGGCCGTCGCCCACCTCTCGGTGCAGGCGCAGGCCGAGGGCCTGCACACGCACCAGATGGCGGGCGTCGAGTTCGGCGAGCTCTCCGCCGCCTTCGACCTGCCGGAGAACCAGGAGCCCCTCACCGTCACGGCCGTCGGCGTCGTCGCCCCGGCCGACGCGCTCGAGGGCCCGCTGGCGGAGCGCGAGACGGCTCCGCGCACGCGCCTTCCGCTGTCCGAGCTGGTGCTCGCCCGCGCGTAGTCCCGCCGCGCACGACGGAGGCCGCCGACCCTCGGGTCGGCGGCCTCCGTCGTGCGCGGGGTCGGTGGTGCGCCGCGTCAGCCCCCGAGGACCCGGCCGATGAGGTCCTGCACGAACGGGATCGCGTCCTGCGCCTGGTCGACGCTCGCGATGGTGGTCGCGACGAGCGGCCAGACGGATCCGACGAGCGTCGCGACCACGGCCGCGACCGCCGCCACCCAGGCGACGACCCCGTTGCGCGTGAGGGCGGCGACCGCCAGCATGGCCAGCCCGACGGCGAACGAGATCACGATGCCCAGGGCGATGAGGCCGGCGGGCACGTCCAGCTGGCCGACGGTGGTGGCGTCCGCGGCGCCGACGAGGCCGAGCGCCGGGAGCAGCACGCCGATCACGACGATCCCGCTCACCACGGCGCCCGTGACGGTCGCGGCCCAGACGGCCCGCGGCCGGCGGCGTCGAGCGCCGTTCACGCGCGCGCTCATCGTCGGGCCCCGGTCCGGGATGCTCGGGTCGTCTCGCTCATGGCTGCTCCTCCTGCGGGTCGTGCGGATGCGGTCGCGGCGCCGGCGCTCCGGTGCCAGGGGCCTCCGGAACGCGTGCGCGTCATCCAGTGGACGAGACCCGGGCGCCGGGTGTCCTCCCGGTCCAGCTGGTCCTCAGCGGGCGGGCCGCGCGCTTCGCCCGCCGGACATGCCGGACGCCGGAGCGGGGCGCGATCGAGGCGGCGGCCCGAGGCGGCGGCCCGAGGTCGGTCGACCCGGTCGCGCCCCCGCTAGCGCAGCCGGGCGACGCCGGTCAACCACCTGGGCGCTCGCCGACGGCGGGTGTGCGCTCGATCCACACCGACCGTTCCGAGGGGGACCATGCGCGCCAACGTCCGACTGATGTTCGTCCTGGCCGCGTTCTTCGTGGTCGCCGGCGTCGCCTACGTCATCTGGAACATCGCCTACGAGGCGCAGGGCCTGGCCACCGACCCGAACAGCGGTCAGGGCGCCTCCGTCGTCGAGTGGGTGGGCACCACGGCCCTGTTCCTCGCGGCCGCGTTCGCCGGGCTCATCGGCTTCTTCCTCCAGCGCGTCCACACGGCCCAGTCGGGCGAGCTGCCGCAGGACATCGAGAGCGCCGACATCGACGACGGCGACCCCGAGCTCGGCTTCTTCTCCCCGCACAGCTGGTGGCCGATCACCCTCGCGGGCGGCGGCGCCCTGGTGTTCCTCGGCCTCGCCGTCGGCATCTGGGTGGCGCTGTTCGGCGGGATCCTGCTCGTCATGGCGCTCGTCGGCTGGACCTACGAGTACTACCGCGGGTGGCACGCGCGCTGAGCGGTCGCAGGTCGCCGTGCCCGCGCGCGTAGGCTCCGGCAGGTGAGCGACATCCTCGAGTACGTCCGCACCTGGCTCGACCACCGCGTCTGGCAGACCCGCGTGCCCGGCGCGCAGGTCGCCGTCGCCCGGCACGGCGAGCTCGTGCTGTCCGAGGCGTACGGCGTCGCCGATCCGACCACCGGGGCGCCCCTCACCCCGGCGCACCTGTTCCGCGTGGCGTCGCACTCGAAGTCCTTCACCGCCACCGCGATCCTGCAGCTCGCCGAGCAGGGCGCCCTGCGGCTCGACGACCCGCTCGGCCGGCACGTGCCGGAGCTCCGGGAGGGGGGATCCGAGCTGGCCGAGGTCACGCTCGCCGCGCTCCTCGAGCACGGCGCGGGCGTGCTCCGCGACGGACCCGACGGCGACCACTGGCAGCACGCGGGCCCGTTCCCCGACCGGCGCCACCTCGTCGCGATCGCGTCCTCGCCGGGCGTCGCGAAGGCCGCGCCCGATACCGCCTTCGCCTACTCCAACGTCGGCTACGCGCTGCTCGGCCTCGTGGTCGAGGCCGCGTCGGGCCTCTCCTACGCCGCCTACCTCACGGAGCGGATCGTCGGCCCGCTCGGCCTCCGGGACACCGCGGCCGAGTACCTGCCCGAGCGCGCGGACGAGTACGCGGCGGCGTCGACGTCGCTGCGCACCTCCCGCGAGCGCACCGTGCTCCCGCACGTGGACACCCGGGCGATGGCCGCGGCCACCGGCGTCACCAGCACCGCCGCGGAGCTCGTCGCCTTCTTCTCCGCGCTCGTGCTGCCCGACGACGAGCGGCTGCTGTCGGCCGCGTCGAAGCGGATCCAGCAGCGGCCGCGCTACGCGACCAGCGCGGATCCGGGCGTCACCCGCCGCTACGGCTACGGCCTCATCCTCGACCGCGTCTCCTCCGGCGCCCCCGAGACCACCGTGCTCGGCCACTCCGGCGGGTACCCCGGCCACATCACGCGCACGGCGGTGGACCCGGCGAGCGGCTGGGCGGTCAGCGTCCTCACGAACGCCATCGACGGGCCGGCCGCCGCCCTCAGCACGGGCGTGCTCGAGCTCCTGCTCGCCGACTCCGCCGCGACCGACGCCGAGCGCGCCGCGGTCGCCGCGCCCTTCACCGGGCGCTTCGCGAACATGTGGGGGATGCAGGACATCCAGGTCGTCGGCGACCGGCTGCTCCGCATCGACCCGGCGGCCGAGCACCCGCTCGACGCCGTGGACGTGCTCGAGCGCACGGGGGAGTCCTCGGCGCGCGTCGTCGCGGGCGACGGGTTCGGATCCGTCGGCGAGGAGGTCACGGCGGACCGCGCCGCCGACGGATCGGTCGACCGGATCCGCGCGGGCGGCGGCATGACGCTGGAGCCGTGGACGCGGGCCTGGGGACCGAGGTCGCGCGGCTGAGCACCGGCGCTCGCACCGGCGCTCGCACCGGCGCGCGCACCGCCGCACGCACCGCCCGGACACCTCCGATCCACCTCCCGGCGGCGTCCGCGTCACGCGCGGTGCCTACGGTTCCGGAGGCCGCCCGGCCGCCCGCACCGACGAGAGGCACCATCATCCGCACCCCGCTCCGGCGTCCCCGCACCCGCACCGCGACCCTGCTGTCGACCACGACCGTCCTCGGCCTCCTGCTGACCGGCATCGGCGCCACCGCGGCGACCGCCGCCGACGCACCGGCCGCGTCCGCGTCGCCGGTCGTCCCCGCGCCCATCGCGCCCTTCGACCCGGCCGTCCTCGACGCGCCCTACCCGTCGAACGCGGTCTACGACTTCGTGCCGATGCTCGACGCGTTCACCGCGCTGAAGGCGACCCGTCCGGACATCATGAAGATGAACGACAGGAAGACCATCACGATCAACCAGGCCGCCACCAAGGCGCAGTCGGCCCGGGCCATCGTCGACCAGTACGCCGACATGTCGATCACCATGTCGGACGGCCTCGGCCGCGACCTCGGCGCGATCTACCGCACGGCGCGCGAGGCGGGCCAGCTCCCCAAGACGGCGGCGCTCCTCGCCAAGAGCGGCGGTCTGGTCGGCAGGTACTCCTCGTCGAACCCGCCGAAGCAGCACTTCGACAACCCGCGGCCCTACGTCGCGTTCCCGCTGATGCTCAAGTACCGGGACAAGGTCGGCGGGAACGCCTGGAACGGCCAGGACGGCTCGTACCCCAGCGGCCACACGTCGCAGGCGTTCTGGCAGGGCACGTCGCTCGCGACGATGCTGCCGGAGCTCGCGCCGCAGATCCTCGCCCGCGCGTCCGACGCGAGCAACAACCGCATCATCATGGGCGCCCACTACCCGCTCGACGTGATGGCCGGCCGCATGATGGGGCAGAAGATCGTGGAGCGCCGCTGGTCGGACCCCGAGTTCCGCACCCTGTTCGAGCAGGCGTCCACCGAGCTCCGCACGGTGCTGGAGGCCAAGTGCGGCGCCGCCCTCGACGTCTGCATCGCGCGCGACAAGCCGTACCTGCCCACCGCGCAGGCGCTGGCGGTCTACGAGCAGCGCATGAGCTACGGCTTCCCGGTCGTCGGCAACCGCGGCGAGCCGATGACGGTGCCCACCGGCGCCGAGTCGCTGCTCATCTCCAGCCACCCGGACCTCACCCCGGAGCAGCGCCGCCAGGTGCTCGCGCTCACCGCCATCGGCTCGGGCGAGCCGCTCGACGCGGGCACCGAGGGCAGCTGGCAGCGCATCGACCTCGCGGCGGCCATGGCCGCGCAGGTCGTCGTCACGGCCGACGGCACGGTGTCGCTGGTCGCGCCCGGGAGGCGCTGACCGGATCCGCATGACGAGGAGGGGCGGGCGGCCACGGCAGCCTGCCCCTCCTGTCGCGCGCACCGTGACGGGCCCCGGTCCGCGAGGACTGCGGGCGACGCTCCACGGGTCGACCCGGGCGGCTCCCCGAGGATCAGCCCGGGCGCACGGCGGACGCACGGCGGCGCCCGCGGAGGAGGCCGATCGCGCAGGCGGCGACCACCCCGCCGACGAGCGCCAGGCCGGAGGAGATGCGCAGGTTCTGCGCGGCGCTGTTGGTGCCCACCCCCGCGACGCGGGCGGCGCCGAGGGCCTGCGGCACGGATCCGGCAGGGGACGCGTCGCCCACGGCCGGCGGCGCCGCGTCCACCTCGCCCGGGACCTCCGTACGGGCATCGGCAGCCGCGTCGTCCGGCAGCTCCGGGGTCGACGCGGGCGCGACCCGGTGCCGCGTCGCCTGCTCGTAGGCGTACGCCATCGCCAGGAGTTCGCCGTCCCGGTGCCGGGGAGCGGCGAGCTCGAGCCCGACGGGCGCGCCCCGCGACGTGAACCCGGCGGGCACGGAGATCGTGGGGATCCCGGTGTTCGCGCCCACGTCGCAGAAGGTGGTCCCCGCCCACTCCGCGGTCGCGCTCGTGGCGCTCACGGGCATCGCCAGGGCGTCGACGGCGTGCTCGACGAAGAACGCGTCCATCGCCGCCTTCCCCGCGTCCTGCGCGGCGACGCGCGCGTCGTACTCGGCGTTGGGCACGTCGGGCTGGCCGAGGAAGTGGGCGATGTCGTCGTCGGTGAGCGCGCTCGGGCGGTCGGCCATCGCGTCGGCGAACGAGAGCACGTCCGCCGGCTCCGTGCGGGCGGCGACGCGCGCCGGCCAGGTCGCCGGGGTCTCGGCGAGGAAGCGGTCGATGGACGGGCGCATGTCCATCCAGCCGCCGCTGCGGAGCGTCCCCTCCACGAACCCGCGCGTCAGCGGCACCTCCACGACCTCGGCGCCCTGCGCCTCGAGGTCGCGCACGGCCTGCTCGATGAGCGCGGTCGTCTCGGCGAGGCCGGGCTTCCCGGGGTCCTCCTCGAACGACCAGCGCACCACGCCGATCCGCTTCCCCGCGAGCGCGTCGGGGCGGAGCCCGGCCACGTAGGCGCCGGTGTCCTGGGCGTCGGCGGCGACCGTGAGCGGATCCGCGGGGTCCCGCCCCGCGAGCACCTCGAGGAGGAGGGCGGCGTCGGCGACGGTGGTGGTGAGCGGGCCGACCACGTCCTGCCGCGGCGAGAGCGGCACGACGCCGGCGGTGCTCGTGAGGCCCATCGTCGGCCGGAGGCCCACGAGGCCCTGGTGCGCGGCGGGCCCGAGCACGGATCCGCACGAGTCGGTGCCGATCCCGGCCGGCGCGTACGCCGCCGCCACCGCCGCTCCCGTGCCCCCGCTGGATCCGCTCGCGCTCCAGGAGAGGTCGTACGGGTTCGCGGTCCGACCGCGCGCGGAGCTCAGCGTGTACGTGCCGTGCCACGCGAACTCGGACATGTTGGTCTTCGCGAGGATGATCGCGCCGGCGGCCCGCAGCCGTGCGACGACCGTCGCGTCGTCCCGGGTCCGGTAGTCCCGGAGGGCCGCGCTGCCGGCCGTGGTGGGCATGTCGGACGTGGCGAGGTTGTCCTTGACGACGATCGGGACGCCGTGGAGCGGTCCGCGGATCGTGCCCGCCGCCCGCTCCGCGTCGCGCTCGGCGGCGGTCGCCAGCGCGGCGTCGTTCGTCGTGATGACGGCTTGGAGCCCGGGGCGGTCGTCGCGCCGGTCGTCGTAGGCGTCGATGCGCGCGAGGTAGGCGCGGGTCAGCGCGACGGACGTGGTGGCTCCCGAGTCGAGGAGCGCCACGGCGTCGGCCACCCCGAGGTCGACGACCGCGGGGGTCGTCACGGCCGCGTCCGCCGCGGGGCGGTCCGCGAGGGCCCGTGCCGCGGATGCGCCGAGGGCGTCGCCGCCGACCAGGAGGGCGACGGCCACGGAGGACGCCGCGACCGCGCGCCCGACGCCGTCGCGCGCGCGGCGGACGCCGGAACGGTCGCGCACGTGCGCGGGACGGCGTCGGCCAGCGGCCATGCGGGGTCCTCCAGGTGGGGGAGAGGTGTCTCCCCAGTCTGGGAACCGGGTGTTGCGAGGGCGTTTCGGGCGCGGGACGATCCCGCGTCCCGGTGCCGCGCGGCGGCGGGCAGGAGCCCCATCCGCCGGGTCAGCGCTGCTTGGGGAACACGATCCAGAGGATCAGGTACAGCAGCACCTGCGGACCGGGCAGCACGATGGAGAGGACGAAGATCAACCGCACGAGGAACGCGCTGATGCCGAAGCGGTTCGCGAGGGCGGCGCAGACGCCGGCGATGATCTTGCCGTTGCGGGGACGCATGAGGGTGGCCATGCACCGAGCATGCCAGGGGCGGCTGCGACGGTGCCGGGCGCGCGCCCCCGTCGTGGCGGTCCGTGCGCGGATCGGCTCGTCGCCGCATGCCACCTGGGCGCTCCGTGGGAATGCGTGCGATTCCTCGCATGCCGGAATTAGCGTCGATGGATGAGGATCCGAAGCCTGCCCCTCGTCCTGATCGCCTCGTCCACCGTGGTGCTGAGCTCGTGCACGGCGCCGGACGGGGGCGATGCCGTCCCGTTGCCGGCCCCGACGGCGGTCACGACGACGGAGCCCACGGCGTCCACGGAGCAGGCCGGCGCCGATGCCGACGCGTCCTCCGCGGAGACCGCGCTCGTCGCCGACTACCTCGCGGCCGTCGCGGCGGGCGACGCGGCCGCCGCGTGGGAGATGCTCACGCCGGAGGCGCAGGAGTCCGCCGCGTCCTTCGCGTCGTACTCCGGGGCGTTCGGGCGGCAGGGCACCGTGTCGCCGGAGGAGGCGGAGCGGCTGCGCGCCGTCGAGCCGTCCGTGGCGGAGGGCCCCGAGGGGGCGTTCACCCTGGTCTCCGCCGTCGACCGCGACATCGCCGACGCGTGGATCGTGCGCGACACCGAGCAGGGCCTCCGGCTCGACGACCACGTGGTCCCCGCGACCGGGGCGACGCCGTACGAGTGGCGGAACCCCGCCGCCGGGCCCGAGGAGTCGAGCGGCCCGACCCCGCCCGTCGACATCGCCCAGCCGATCACCCTGTCGTTCGCCGTCCCCGAGGGCGACGGCGGGCTCGTCGGCTTCCCGGAGGCGGCGTGGGCCTGGGTCGACGGCGCGGAGGTGCCCGTCGAGGTGGTGGGCCGGTCGGCGAGCCGGGAGCTCGTGCTCGACACGACCGGGTGGAGCGACGAGGACGACGGCCGCGACGCGGTCACCGTGGTCTGGCAGGTCGGTCCGGACTCGCTCGCCTGGCGCAGCACGACCGTCGCCGCCTGATCCAGGTCGCCGGTCGGGGCCGCCGGCCGAGCCGTGGGCTGGGCTGCGGGCTGGCCGTGGGCGCTCCGCGGCGCCGTCCCCCGGTCGAATCCGACGGCTTCCCGAGAGTCCGTGACGGAGACTTTGGGCCCAAACCCATGGTGCGATACTCGAGGGGACGAGCCGGGGCTCGGCGTGTGCCCGCGGTGCCGCGGATCACGGGCGGCTCCGTGCCGCGACGCCGTCGGAGCCCCCGGAGACCGGGAGGAGCCCATGGACCTGCATCGATCGGCGCTGACCGCCGACGTCGTCGCCGCGCTGCACGCCGCGCGCGACCGCACCGCGTGCCTCGACCGCGTGCTCGCCGCGCTCCTGTCCGCCTCGTCGGCCACGGGAGCGGCGGTCGTGCTGCCGCGCGCCGCGGGGGTCGTCGTCGCGGGGGAGAGCGGGCCCGTGCTCGGCGCCCTGCTCGCGACGGCGGATCCGGCCGGCGTCGACGCCGAGGAGGCCGACGTCATCCGAATCCCCCTGGCCGAGC